>NZ_WXYI01000001.1:230794-513616 GCF_009872315.1 Gordonia sp. YY1
CAAGCTTCGACTGAGTTGTCCCGACAGTCTCCGCAAGCTTCGACTGAGTTGTCCCGACAGTCTCCGCAAGCTTCGACTGGGCCTGTTCGCTCGCCGCCTCGCCACGCTCACGAACCTCGGCCAGCAACGCGGCCACCTGTCCCACGGCTGTCGTCAACGGGTTCTCGCTCATTCAGCTACTCCTGCCTCAGTTTTCTCGGAACTCGGCTTCTCAGGACTCGGCGATGCTTCGGGCCCACCAGTAGCTGATGACTCAGCTACTCATGGTCTGTCGGGGAGATCGAATTCTCCTTCCGGAAGGATTCGTAGATCTCCAGCAACATCTGTTTCTGACGCTCGTTGATCGAGTCATCTGCGATCAGAGCATCACGGACCGGGCTCGCGGGGCGTTCTTCGAGAATTCCTGCGCGGACGTACAACACTTCCGCGGACACCCGCAGACCCTTGGCGATCTGGGCGAGGACGTCGGCGGACGGTTTCCGCAGTCCCCGTTCGATCTGACTGAGGTACGGATTGCTGACGCCGGCGCGTTCGGCGAGCTGCCGCAGCGAGACCTTGGCGGCCACACGCTGGGACCGGATGAAGGCGCCGATGTCCTGGGCCGCATTCGTCACCGCGTCCTGGGCGGCGGTCGCCACCGCCTCCACTGCTTCCACGGCCTCGACCGCCATCGCCGTCGGGCCGTCCTCGGACACGTGGTCGCCGGACTCGGCCCGGCCGTCCACGACGGCGTCGACGGAAGCCTCGTCCTTCTCGCGCTTCATCACGCTCCGTTCCAGGGGTCGATCATCGCGGCGCCCCGACCGGATACCCACTGCCGCACCCGGCCACGCACGCTTTCCCAGTATCGGCGTCGGTGCTAGCACGTGCAAGCACACAGCTAATCCCGTGTCAGTGGAAGATCAGCACCGACGTGGTGTGGATGGCCAGACCGGCGAGCGCACCGACAACGGTGCCGTTGATGCGGATGAACTGCAGATCGCGGCCCACCTGGAGTTCGATCTTGCGGCTCGTGTCGTCGGCGTCCCAGCCGCGCACGGTCTCGGTGATGACCGCGATGATCTCCTGCGAATAGTTGGCGGCGATGTGATGAGCGACCCGCGCCACCCAGCCGTTCATCTTCTCCTGCAGCGGACGGTCATCGCGAATTCTCGTGGCCAACTGGATGATCGAGTCCGACAAGGTATTTCGCAGCGTGCTGTTGGGGTCGTCGAGCATCTGCTCGATGACGGCCTTGCCGGTCTTCCATGCGGTCGACGCGGCACCGGTGACCTCGTCACGTCCCACCAACTCCATCTTGATGTTCTCGAACTTCGCGATCATCTCGGGATCGTGCTGCAGGTCGTCGGCGAACTTCTCGACGAACTCGTGCATGGCCCGACGCAGTTCGTGGTCGGGGTCGGAGCGCACCTTGTAGGTGAAGTCGACGAGCTCCCGATGGATCTTGTCGCCGACGAGCGTGTTGACGAACTTCGGCGTCCACTGCGGCCCGTCGCGGTCGACCACGCGGTCGATGAGGTCCTGGCTGCCGATCGCCCACTCGTGGGCGCGATCGCACAGCATCTGGAAGACCGGTTCGAGACGGTCCTCGGCGATGAGCTGTTCCAGGATCCGGCCGGTCGGGGGCGCCCACTGCGGTTCGGCCACCCACTTGAGAGCCGCCTGGATGAGCTGTTCGACGTCCTCGTCGCGCAGCATCTCCGACGCGAGCTGGACCGCACGAGCCGCTTCACCGGAGATCCGCGGGGCATTGCGCGAGTCGGCGACCCACGTCGAGAACCGCCGCGGCAGGTCGATCTGCTGAGCGCGGTACACCACCACCTCGGGCGTCATGAAGTTCTCTTCGATGAAGCCGCCGAGCTGGTCGCCGATGTCGTCCTTCTTCTTGCGGATCAGCGCGGTGTGCGGGATCGGGATGCCGAGCGGATGCCGGAAGAGGGCCGTCACCGCGAACCAGTCGGCCAGCGCGCCGACCATGCCGGCCTCGGACGCCGCCTGCACATAACCGACCCATGCGGCGACGTCGGTACCGTCCCGGTGCTCGAGGTAGCGGGTGAAGAGGTAGACCACCGCCGCGAAGATCAGGAAGCCGGTCGCGACCGCCTTCATCTTGCGGAGGTCCCTGCGCCTGCCGGCGTCGCCCGGGTTGTCCCCACCGAATCCAGGGGCGGACGGCGCCTTCGGCACACCCTCGGGTTGTCCCGCGGCTCCTTCGATGACTGTCGATGCCATGGCACCAGTGTCACCCATCAACCGACTACGCTGGCGTCGTGATGGCCAACCGCCCGAATCCCGCAGCTGCCGCGCGTGCAGCGATGGCGGCTGCGGCCAACGTGACGCGTGGCCTCGAACAGGTACTGACCACCGTCACCGACACCGGCGCCAAACCCGACGGCCGCAAGCAGCGCTGGGAGAAGCACAAGCTCGCACGCCGCACCGAGCTCACCGACGGCGTCATCGCCGCGATCCGCGAGCTGGGTGCCGACGTCGGGATGGACGAGATCGCCGCGCACATCGGGGTGTCCAAAACCGTCCTCTACCGGTACTTCACCGACAAGAGCGACGTCGGGGTGGCGACCACCGTGCGCTTCTTCGAGACGACGATCTGGCCGCGCCTGACCGAGGCGATCTCCGACGACGTCGACGAGTACACCCTCACCCACACGATCATCGGCGTGTACGTCCACGCGGTCGACGATGAACCCAATCTGTACCGCTTCGCGCTCGCCAGCTCGCCCACGTCGTCGCCCGCTCCGGCCGACTCGGTTCGCCTGGTGTCGCAGCTGGTCATGAGCAGCATCGTGATGCGCATGGCCGACCGGGGCGCGGACACCACGGGTGCGGAACTGTGGTCGCACGCCCTCGTCGGCGGTATCCAGCACGTCGTCGACTGGTGGATGACCAGCCGCACGCTCGACGCCGACCAGGTCGTCGACTACCTGACGATGATGGTGTGGAGCGCGATCGTGGGCGTTGCCTCCGTCGACGGGTCGCGGGATGCCTTCCTCGCCGCTCCCCCACCGCTGACCGAACCCGCGCGCGAGGCACCGTCCGACGCGGGAGGGGGGTTGTGAGCCGGGTGGCGCTGGTGACCGGGGGCAGCCGGGGCGTCGGTCACGGCATCGCCCGTGCACTCGTCGACGACGGCTGGACCACGTACGTCACCTCCCGCCACGGCACCGGACCCGACGGCGCCCTCGCCCTGCGCTGCGATCACACCGACGACGCCGCGGTGGCCGCGGCCTTCGACGAGATCGCCTTCGAGTGGGCAACTCGACCTCCTCGTCAACAACGCCTGGGCAGCGCCCAAGGGATTCGGCGGGTTCTCCGACCCGTTCTGGAAACGCCCGGTCGACGACTGGGACACCCTGATCGGCGTGGGCCTACGCGCGCACTACGTCTCGTCGGTTCATGCGGCACGCCTGATGACCGAGGCGGGACGGGGTCTGATCACGAACATCTCGTCCTTCGGGTCCCGCGGCCACCTCCATTCGGTGCTCTACGGGATGAGCAAGACCGCACTGGACAAGATGGCCGCCGACATGGCCGTCGAGCTGAAGGACACGGGCGTCGCCGCGATCTCGTTGTGGCTCGGCCTCATCCGCACCGAGTTGCTGTTGTCGCTCGGCATCGACGAGTTCGCCGGTTTCTCGCTGCAGCGAGCCGAGGACCCGGAGTTCGTGGGCCGGGTCATCTCCCGACTCGCCCGGGACCCGGATCTCGCCGCACACAACGGCCACACCCTCGTCACCGCCGAACTGGGCACCCGCTACGGCATCGTGAACAACGATGGGACACCGCCGGATTCGCATCGTGCTGCGTTCGGCGGCGGACCACTGTTCCCACCATCACACCAGGTGGACGTCGACGATCGAATCCCGTCACGAGAGGACCTGTCATGAGCAAGGGCTGGACGGCACCTGCCGTGGAGGCACTCCGCGCCCGGACGATCGGGCCGATCGCCTCCTTCGACGCCGACTCCACGCCCGGATTCGACGGTGACAAGGATTCCGGGGCAGAGCTTCTCGCCGAGCGCGGTCAGACGCTGGCCGCTCTGCAGGAGCTGTTGTACGCCAACGGCCGCACCGGTGATCACCGGTCGGTGTTGCTCGTGCTGCAGGGGATGGACACCGCGGGCAAGGGTGGCATCGTCCGGCACGTGGGCGGCCTCCTCGACCCGCAGGGGTTGTCCATCAAGGGATTCGGTAAGCCGACCCCGGAAGAGTTGCAGCACGATTTCCTGTGGCGGATCAACAAGGCGCTGCCACCCGCGGGTCGGATCGGGATCTTCGACCGGTCACACTACGAGGACGTGCTACCCGTCCGGGTGCACAACCTCGCCCCGAAGTCGGAGTGGGAGAAGCGTTACCACATCATCAACCAGTTCGAGTCCGAACTGGTCGACAACGGCACCACGATCATCAAATGTTGTCTGGTGGTGTCCAAGGACGAGCAGAAGGCCCGCCTCGCCGAGCGCCTCGACCGGCCGGACAAGTACTGGAAGTACCACCCCGGCGACGTCGACGAACGCGCCCATTGGGACGCCTACCTCGAGGCCTACCAGGATATCTTCGACCTCACCGACAAGGACTCGGCGCCCTGGTTCGTGATCCCGGCGAACCGCAAATGGTTTGCCCGACTGGCTGTCTGCGAGTTGCTCACCACCGCACTCGCCGGACTCGATCTCGACTGGCCGAAGGCGGACTTCGACGTCGAGGCCGAGAAGAAACGAGTCGCGGCGTCGGACTGATCCCCTCGCTGCCCGTTCCGCCTCCCGCGGGCCCGCTTCCTTCCCGCTCTGCCACCTCCCTTCCGCTGCTCAGATCCAATAAGCGGCGAGGAATCCAAGGCGCGCAAGCAAATTCGCTACGCAGGAATCCCTGTTCCCGGTATCAGATCCAAACGGCCGAGCCACGGGCGCAGCAGATCGGGAAGTGAGCCCTCCTCGAGAACCGACCAGGTCCAGCGCACGACCATCACACCGAGCGCCCTGAGTTCGTCCTCGCGACGCTTCTCCCGGCAGACCCGCCTCGATCATCTGCGCACGACTCCAGGACTCGCCGACGCTTTCGGACAATCCGCTCGCCAGCGACAGCGCACGCCGCGCGTTGCGGATACCCTGTCGCCGACGACCCGCAAGGATCTGTGCGATCCGGTCGCGATCCGCGCCGGCACGCAGCGCCTGGTCGAACGCTGTCAGCGCCTGGGCGAAACTCCCCGCCGCGGCGACATCGACCGCGGTGCGCTCGAGTGATGTCACCAGCATGCCGTCGACCTCGACGAGTTCGACGTCGTCCACAGTCGCCGCATGAACGTGCCGATGCCCGAGGACCGAACCGCCCGACTTCTTTCGATTGATGACATGGACGTACTCGATGTCCGGCTTGAGAAGCGGTAGGCCATGAACTGCCGCCGCCGACGCGTGGCCCAACGGCAGGCGCGGCGCCTCGGCCGTACCGGTGGTCGCGACGGCAATGGATTTGAGTCGATGAAGACGCTGAGCGCCCTCGCGTCCGCCGAAGGCCGGAGATGACCGGACGAAGACGCCGGGGATGAGGCGCAGCAGATCGCCGCCTTTGACGGCGGCGGCGAGCTGGTTGTCGGAGAACGCCGCATCGAGTGCAGCGCCGCGTCGGACGAGACCGTAGTGGTCAACGGGAAAGAGCATCACTCTCCTTTGACGCACCGGCGGTCCGATCGGATCCCTGCTCACGCGGAACTCTTCCCGCGCGGACGTTTCCCTCCCGCCGTTGCAGTTTCCTTCCCGCTTATTGGATCTGCCGAGCGAGAGGGAATCCGCGCAGCGCGAAGGAAACAACCGAGCGCGAACACGACGACGCCCCCGCTGAACCCAGCGGGGGCGTCGTATCGAGTTGTGCGACTGCTTACTTCGCGGTGGTCGCCTTCTTGGCCGGAGCCTTCTTGGCGGGCACCTTCTTCACCGGCGGCACCGACTCGTCCTTGGCAGCTTCGACCTTCTTGGCCGGCGATGCCTTGGCGGTGCGGGTCTTGGCCTCGACAGTGCCTGCGGCGCCGTCGATCTCCTTGGCCGCGTCGTCGGCCTGCTCCTTGATGTCGCTGCCGGCCTCTTCGATGGCGACGGCGACGTCCTCGACCTCTTCGCTCACGCGGCCGGCCAGCTTGGCGGCGCGCTCACCCACGAGGCGGGTCTGCGAGGACACGACGCCGAGGGCGTCTTCGGTGAGGTCGACCGCGTCGTTGTAGACCTTCTCGACGCGAGACAGGTTCTCCTGGACGACCGGCTTCTTGCGCAGGCGCTCGAGGGTGGCCTCGCCACGCTCGGCGAGCGTGTTGTAGAAGTCGGTGGCCTTCTCGACGTACGGGTCGGCGAGCTTCTTCAGCTCGTCGGCGGTCAGCTTGCCGCGGATCTCCTCGATCTCGGTCGGGACTTCCTCCGAGAGCGACTCGATGCGGGTCTTGGCCTCGTCGAAGCGGGTCTGTGCGGTCTCGGGCAGATCGGTGATGAGGGCCTTGGTCTCGCTGTAGCGGGCTTCGAGACGCGTCTGCGCGGTCTCGGCAGCGGCCTCGGTGCGCTCACGGAGCTCGGTGAGCTTCTCGGTGACCTGCGCGAACGCATAGTCGCCGGCGCCGACTGCGGCATAGAGGGGGGCGTAATTGCGGGTGGTGGTCACGAGGACACTCCTTCTGTCGGTCACCAATCGCGCTGCAGCACATGCGGTCTCGCTGGTCTCGGCGTCGTTGCCGGGCGCATGTCGGGTTGTCGTCGATTCGACGCGATGGTCGGTGTCGCAAGCCGCCACGATCTTCCGGCTCGTCACCGCGCGAGATGAGAAACCGCGGCGCCATCGGTATTGGTGTTTCCGAACTCCAGTATCCACGCTGTGCTAGCAAATGCAAGCATTCTGCTAACACCTGTGGTCCACGTCACCTTTTCCCGACGAGGGGCCGCTCGTATTCGTAGAAACCGTGCCCGGCCTTCTTGCCGAGACGACCGGCCTCGACCATCCGCAGAAGCAGTGGCGGCGGCGAGTAGAGCGGCTCCTCGAACTCCTCGTACATCTTGTCGGCTATCGCCTTGACGGTGTCGAGACCCACCAGGTCGGCGAGCTTCAGCGGCCCCATCGGATGAGCGCAGCCGAGCACCATCGCCTTGTCGATGTCCTCGACCGTCGAGAAACCGCTCTCCACCATGCGGATCGCGGAGAGCAGATAGGGAACGAGCAGCGCGTTGACGACGAAGCCCGACCGATCGGCGGAACGGATCACCTGTTTGCCGAGTACGTCGTGTGCGAAGGATTCGGCCCGTGCGGTCACCTCGGGAGCTGTCATCAGCGTGGTGACGAGCTCGACCAGAGGGAGCACGGGTACGGGATTGAAGAAGTGGAGACCGATCACGCGGGCGGCGTTCTGAGTTGCCATGCCCAGTTTCATGATCGCGATCGAGGAGGTGTTCGACGCGAGCACCGCATGCGGGTCGACGACGATCTTGTCGAGCTGGGTGAAGATCGCGGTCTTGACCGCCTCGTCCTCGACGACGGCCTCACAGACGAGCTGCCGGTCGGCGAAATCGCCCAGGTCCGAGGTGAACGTGAGGCGGTCCACCGCCTGGTCGCGTTCGCGTTCGGTCAGTTTGCCGCTCGACACTCCCCGATCGAGCGAACTCAGGATGCGGGCACGGCCCGCCGCGACGAGGTCGCGAGTCGATTCGTACACCAGCACGTCGGCCTGGGCCCGGGCACACACCTCGGCGATACCCGCACCCATCTGTCCGGCGCCGACGACGCCGACTCGGCAGACCTTCTCGCTTGTCATGTCGAATCCTCACGGGAAAGTTCTGGTAACAACTGATCTCGCACGAACATGGGTAACTCCCGGGGTACGAACCAAGCCCTGGATAGACCAACAGGCGGTCCGCAGCGAAAGCCGCGGACCGCCTGACTGGTTCGCCGAGATTCCGGGGAGGCGGAATGGCTCCTAGTGGAACTGGCCCTCTTCGGTCGAGCCCTTGAGAGCTGCGGTCGAGGTGTTCGGGTCGACGGTGGTGGCGATGCTGTCGAAGTAGCCGGCGCCGACCTCACGCTGGTGCTTGACGGCGGTGAATCCACGCTCGTCGGCTGCCTTGAACTCACGGTTCTGCAGGTCGACGAAGGCGGTCATCTGCTCGCGGGCGTAACCGTAGGCCAGGTCGAACATGCCGTAGTTGAGCGAGTGGAAGCCGGCCAGCGTGATGAACTGGAAGGTGAAGCCCATGGCGCCCAGCTCGTTCTGGAACTTGGCGATGGTGCTGTCGTCGAGGCGCTTGCTCCAGTTGAACGACGGGCTGCAGTTGTAGGAGAGCAGCTGGTCGGGGAACTCCGACTTGACTGCCTCGGCGAACTTGCGGGCCAGCTCGAGATCGGGGGTACCGGTCTCCATCCAGATCATGTCGGCATAGGGAGCGTAGGACTTCGCACGCTCGATGCACGGCTCGATGCCGTTCTTCACGTGGTAGTAGCCCTCGGCGGTGCGCTCACCGGTGACGAACTGCTTGTCGCGGTCGTCCACATCGGAGGTGATGAGGGTCGCGGCCTCGGCGTCGGTACGCGCGATGACGACGGTGGGGACACCGGCGACGTCGGCGGCCAGGCGGGCCGAGTTCAGGGTGCGGATGTGCTGCTGGGTCGGGATGAGCACCTTGCCACCGAGGTGGCCGCACTTCTTCTCCGAGGCGAGCTGATCCTCCCAGTGGGTACCGGCGGCACCCGCGGCGATCATGGCCTTCTGCAGCTCGTAGACGTTGAGCGCGCCACCGAAGCCGGCCTCACCGTCGGCGACGATCGGGACGACCCAGTTGTCGACCGAGTCGTCACCCTCGACGCGGGCGATCTCGTCGGCGCGGAGAAGCGCGTTGTTGATGCGACGAACAACGTTCGGAACCGAGTTCGCCGGGTACAGCGACTGGTCGGGGTAGGTGTGGCCGGACAGGTTGGCGTCACCGGCGACCTGCCAGCCCGACAGGTACACGGCCTTCAGGCCGGCGCGGACCTGCTGCACGGCCTGGTTACCGGTGAGGGCACCCAGAGCGTTGATGTAGCTGCCATCACCCTTGGTCACGCCTTCCCACAGGATCTCGGCGCCACGGCGGGCGAGGGTGTGCTCCTCGACGACCGAACCCTGGAGCTGAGCGACCTGCTCGGCGGTGTAGTCGCGCTTGATGCCCTTCCAGCGGGGATTGGTGTCCCAGTCCTGCTGGATTTCCGCGGCGGTGCGGGGCTTTCCGACGTTGCTCATTGGCTACTTCGCTTTCGTTGTCCTGCTCGTCTCGACCGGGTCGGATCGGGACGACCGGCCCGGCGCGCCGCCGAGGCCTGGAGTGCTGACAGACATCCGACGTGGTTCCCGAGAGCGTTGTACTCGCGAGTCCGGCGGCGGTGTCGGCCGGACTTTGCGAACTCTTGGGCTTCCGTCTGAGGTGCCTGCAGCAAGGGTGCCACAGGACAAACACGCAGGTCCAACCCTCGCGGACTGTAAATCCGGGTTATTTTTTGACGCCGCGTTGCAAAGTTTGCAAATCTTGACATGTGAAAGCCTTCGTGGATCCCCGAAAAAAGTACGCGCGTACTGGGATTTCCTACTCCCGAGTACAGCAGACTCCGTGACTTCTCTGCGAGCCGTCGGGGGTCCGACATCCGGCGCCGGCGCGGCAATAGTGACCACTTTCACACCGCGCAGACGGCCCGACGCGCGCTTCGACCGCCTCGATCAGGGTGCGGTGACGCGACCGACGGCGGCGTCGAAGACTCTCACGAAGGTCGCGGCGTCGACGGGTTCGGTCGGTTCGGTCGGCGGATCGGAGGCCGGCGTGGTCGCGCCCGACACCGTCAGCTGGACGGTCACCGGCCCCGACGTCGGACGGTCCAGGGCGGCATGTCCGGCGAAGCCGATCTGGCGGCGGACACCACCGTCGGGCAGCGTCGTGGTGACCTCGGACCGCGTCAGCAGCATCTGCTCGCCGGTGCCGAGGCCGCCGTCCACCTCGGGCGGCGCCATCTCCGTGTACTCGGTGACGACACGGCTCCCGGCGAGATTTCCGACGGTGATCTCGGTGGTCGTGCGCGAGCAGCGACCGGTCGTGGAGAGCCGGTCGGCGTCGATGTCGCGCCTCGCCTCGGTGACCAGCTCGACGAGTACCCCCGTGCCACCACGCGCGGCGAGGACCGCCGAGCTGTCCGCGGTCAGCTCCCCGTTCAATTCCGCGTCGGCGGTCGGGGTGCAGAACCCGGGGGTCACCCGGGCGGTGCGCGCGGCGTCGATGCCCGCCCGGTTTCCCGCGACGAGGTCACTGACGGACAGCGATTCGGCGGTGAATCCCGGCGGTAGGTCGGATGGCTGGAGCAGCAGGTCGGCAGGCGTGCGAGGAGCGGGTGCTTCGGCCGACCCGTTCGAACATCCGGCGATCGCGATCACCGCGGCCACCAGCGCGAACACGGCCGACGCCACCGGCCTCGGGCTGCGGTGTCGGCCGCGGGGTGAGCGCACGCGGTCACCGTACCCTGAAGGGGATCATCGATCTGGCATCCCCTGTCCTGGAGGTGGCGAGTGAGCAGGACCTACGTCGGCTCCCGGCTGCGTCAGTTGCGATCCGAGCGCGGACTCTCGCAGGTGGCCCTCGCGCAGACGCTGTCGATCTCCGCGTCGTATCTCAATCAGATCGAGCACGACGCCCGGCCGCTGACGACGTCGGTGTTGCGCAAGATCACCGAGGCGTTCGGCGTCGACGCCGGGTTCTTCGACTCCCAGGACGATCTCCGGCTGGTCGCCGAACTGCGCGAGGTGCTGCTCGACGACGACATCGAGGCCGGTCCGGGCGCGCACGACGCCCAGCAGATCAGCACGATGGTCGCCTCGCATCCGGAGATCGCGCAGGCGATGGTCAATCTGCACCGGCGCTACCGGATCGCGACCGACCAGCTCGCCGCGGCCACCGACGAACGCGGCGACCGCAGCATGCGGGGCACGATCAGCGCACCACACGAGGAAGTGCGCGACTACTTCTATCAGCGCCGCAACTACATCCATGAGCTCGACATCGCCGCCGAGGAGATGACGAACCGCATGCGCATGCACTCGGCGGACATCCGGCGCGAGATCATGAACCGCATCGAGAACGTGCACGGGATCAGCATCGTGCGCCGCGTCGACCTCGGCGACTACACCCTCCACCGGCTGAACTCCGAGGAGCGCCGCCTGGAGTTCTCGGCCGCCCTCTCCGCCGGACAGCGGACCTTCAAGCTCGCCAGCGAGCTCTGCTACCTCGAGTACCACGATCTCCTCGACGAACTCGTCGACCAGGGAAACTTCACCAGTGAGGACGCGCGCTCACTGGCGCTGCTCGGCCTGGCGAACTACTTCGCCGCGGCAGTCGTGCTCCCCTACAGCCAGTTCCACGGCGCGGCAGAAGATTTCCGCTACGACATCGAACGGCTCTCAGCGTTCTACGCGGTGTCCTACGAGACGATCTGCCACCGGCTCTCGACGCTGCAACGCCCCAACCTCCGCGGGATACCGTGGTCGTTCGTCCGTGTCGACCGCGCCGGGAACATGTCGAAACGACAGTCCGCCACCGGTTTCCACTTTTCCTCCAGCGGCGGCACCTGCCCGCTGTGGAATGTCTACGAGACCTTCGCCTCGCCGGGCAAGATCCTCACCCAGATCGCCGAGATGCCCGACGGCCGCAACTACTTCTGGGTGGCGCGCACGGTCGAACGCCGCGCCGCGCGGTACGGGCAACCCGGCAAGACCTTCGCGATCGGCATGGGATGCGAACTCCGCCATGCCGGTCGGGTGATCTACTCCGACGGCCTCGAGATCGGACCGCAGGCACACGTGACCCCGATCGGTGCGGGCTGCCGCGTCTGCGAACGAACCCAGTGCGCACAGCGGGCCTTCCCCGCCCTGGGCGCCACACTGCGCGTCAACGAACACTCCTCCACGGTGTCGCCGTACATGGCGATCACCGAGACACGGTGAGGATCAGCGACACTCGTTGGTGGCGGGGATTCCCTGCAATCGACGGTCGAGCCAGGTGGCCACATCGGGAAAGGCCTCGAACACCGTCGTGATGTGCTCACCCGGATACTCGCGGTAGATCGCGGTCGCACCGAGTTCGCACTGCTCGGCGAACAGGGCACGCGCCTGGGTCGCGGGAAGCCACCATTCGTAGGTCCCCTGATAGATGAACAGGGGCATGGTCGCCCGGTACCCCGACATCGACGTGACGTCGAAGATGTGGTCGGCGACCGGTGAATGGAACGGGTCGGGGTCGAGCGAGAGCAGCTGCGTCGGCAGATGGGAGAAACCCAGGATGCCCATCTCGCCGGTGCAGAGGTCGCGCAGCCCGGAGGTCGCGAGCCACCGTGCGACATGGTTCGACATCCCCAGGATCTCCGGACGCTCCCGCGCCACACCCAGCATCGCGGAGTGGAAAACCCCGGATGCGAGGTTGGCGTTCATCGCCCCGGCCAGGACCCGGTAATCCGCCGGAACACCGCCGATGGCCGCGCCGACGAAGCGTCCGGCCTGATCGGGGGCGTAGGTGGAGGCGAGTTTCGCGGCCCCGTTGGTGGCGATCGCACCACCGGAGTATCCGTGCATGGCGATCGGGCCACGACCGAACTCGATCGGATCGAGTCTCGCCGCGGCACGGACGGAATCGAGGACGACATGCGCGCCGACATACGGTTCGGCATAGGCCATCCGGGCGCCCGTGTGGTCGGGCACGATCACCGCATAACCACGATCGAGCGCCAGCTGGGTCAGCGGCGGGAACAGGTCGGTGTTGTTGGTGTCCTTGTTGTACCCGTGGGAGAACGTGTAACCCGGTGTACAGGTCGTCCCCAGCGCGACGATCGGTGTGTTGTTGACGAGGATCGGCCGCGGCCCCGGACCCCTCCACGCCTTCTGCGGGACGAACAGGGTCGCCGTGCCGAACAGCGGGCCGCCGGTGGCGTCGGTGGTGCGGAACTTGATCTGCCGGGCCGACCGCAGCGGCACGGTGACGAGGAAGCCGGCCACCTGCGTCACGTCTCTAGTCGCGATCAGGTCGCCGGGCTCGAGTGCGGCGAGGTCGGCGGGCCAGTGATCGAAGAAGCGATCGCCCACCGGCGACGGCATGACCGCCTCACGCAGTTCCTGCAGTTCCTTGGAACCGCCCTCGATCTTCGACCGCTGCGGGATGCGGTTGAGCTTCTTGACCGGCGGGGCGGGCACCACCGCGTCGATCTCGCCCGGGATGGCCGACGGTACGGCGGTCAGGTTCGGTGGCTCGGCCCGGGCCACCGGGCCGAGCCCCGGTCCCCACACGCCACCGAGCAGGCCAACGGTCGCGACGCCGACGGCCGCCGCCACACACAGCGTCCGTGATCGCCACCTGAACTTCGAGCGCATCGCCAACACTCCTGCCACACCGGCGATCCCGGGTCAGCTCACCCCCGATGGTCAGCCCAACTCGCCATTCCGGTCCGAATTCCGTCATGCTAAACGCCCGCGGGGACTTCGGCAGGGGACAAACAGATTCAGGCAGAAATCCCCTGGCCGCGATCACGGTTGAGTATCGAAGAAATGTCCATGCGGGTGGCGGGCATCGACATCTGGTCGCTTGTCCTAGTCTCGACCGCAGCGAGGCGACACACTCGCGAGCTGCGGAGGCACCCGATGGCGGCACCGGCGAATCGCCTACGACACCGGACCAGCCGGCGCGCGCTGATCGTGTGCATCACCCTGGGGCTCGTGGCTGCCTGGCGGACGGTGGCCCCGGGGTCAGCATCCGGCGAACCGCCGAACATGATGCCTGTCCCGCCACCGGTCGCCGAGGCCGTCGACTCGGCCGTGCCACCTCCCCCGATCCCCCGCCTCCGCGAGGTCCCACCACGAGCGCGCGCATCCGGATTCGACCACCGCACACTGGAATTACGTGAGGCGCTGTTGCCGTCACCGACCGGCGACCCGTTCTTCGACCGGTGGCCGCCCGATCTGTCGGCACTGGAACCAGGCCAGGTGATCGCGGTCCGCGACGTCACCGCCTCCGCGAGCCCGGTGGTCACCATCCCGTTGCGGTCGGCGACCCTCGTCAAGTTCGCCACCACCGACGCGGTCGGCGCCCCGATCTTCGGTACGGCAACGCTGCTGATTCCGGCACGAGCGGTCCGTGGGCCACGGCCCCTGCTGGTCAACAACCTGCCGATCGACTCACTCGGAGCCGCCTGTACACCGGGATACACGTTGGCACATGGCTTCTCGATCGCGACGAACCCCACCGACCTGATCCCGCCGACCACTCAGCTCGCCTTGTACGACGGTCACGCGGTCCTCATCCCCGACCATCAGGGGCCGCGGATGGCCTACGCCGAGCCCGTTCTGGCGGGGCACGTCGTCCTCGACGCGATCCGCGCGGGTCTGACGCTACGCCCGGACATCCTGCGGCACAGCCGGATCGCGATGGCCGGCTACTCGGGCGGGGCGATCGCGACGCACGGCGCGTCGAAGCTGGTCGGCGAGTACTCACCCGAACTGTCCGACCGGATCGTCGGCGCCGCACTCGGTGGGGTTCCCGCCGACTTCCGGATGCTGGTCGGCAGCATGAACGCCAACCTGGCCACCGGGCTGTTCCACGCCGCGACCTTCGGCATCGCACGCGAACGCACCGAGATCCTGGCGATGGCCAACCGGCCCGCGCGTTGGCTGGCCACGTCACCGCTGAAGAACGTCTGCGTCATCCCCGAGGCCCTGGCAGGGGGGACATTCCTGCCGATGCAGTTGCTGTCGCGCGACCCGGACCCGTTCCACTCGCCGGTGGCCGAACGCATCTACCGGATCACCGCGATGGCCGACCGTAAATCGTTGGCCCCCTTGCTGATCTACCACGGAACCCACGAGTGGTGGATTCCCGCAGCGGGCGCCCGAGCGCTCTACCGCCAGCAGTGCTGGATACGGGGCGACCGCCGCATACCGCGAGATCTTCGGCGAACACATCACCGGCGCGCTCTTGGGATTCCCGGTCGCGCTCGAGTGGCTGAACATGCGACTCGCCGGACGGCCGGCGGTCGACGAATGCCCGCGGCGCCCGGCCGGATGAGGCCGGGCGCCGCGAGAGTCCGAATCGAACAGACGAGGATCAGTAGACGAGCACGCGCAGGTTCTCGGCGACACAGGCCGGCTTGGACTCACCCTCGATCTCGACCGTGTTGGTCACGACCATGTTCACGCCTTTGGGGGTCTCCTCGATCGAGGTGATGACGGCGTTGGACCGGATGCGGGCGCCGACCTTCACCGGGTTCGGAAAGCGCAGCTTGTTCATGCCGTAGTTGAGGACGAGCTTGGGACCCTCGACGGAGAAGATCTGGCCGGCGATCATCGGCAGCAGGGAGACCGTCAGATACCCGTGCGCGATCGTGGTGCCGAACGGCCCCGACTTGGCGCGCTCGGGATCGGTGTGAATCCACTGGTGGTCACCGGTGGCGTCGGCGAACGCGTCGATACGCTCCTGGGTGATCTCCAGCCACTCGCCCGACCCGAGGTCTTCGCCGATCGCGGCCTTCAGTTCTTCGACACTTCTGAACGTCCGTGTGCTGTTCGTCATAGTGGGCGTAGTCTACCGTGGCCCCATGAGCGCACCGCGAGTCACACCGGGTGGTCTCCGAGAACTCGGAGGTTTCAATTTCGTCTTCGCGCGCGGGGCCGCCCGCGTCATCGGAGTCGACGACGCGCACATCTTCTCGACGCTCGGCCGGGCGAAGGGCCTGTTCCGCGGCTGGCTGCATTTCAGCGGCCGGTTGATGCCGTTCGGGACGTTGCCACGCAAGGACTCCGAGATGATCATCATCCGCGTCGCACATCTGCGTGGTTGTGAGTACGAGCTCGACCATCACCGCAGACTCGGGCGCCGGGCGGGCATCGGTGACGTCGAGTTCGAGCGCATCCTCGAGGGCCCGGACGCCGGTTGGGGCGACCGCGAGCGGGCCATCCTGCGCGCCGTCGACGAGCTGGTCGCCGACAAGGACGTCTCCGACATCGCCTGGGCCGCACTGTCGCGGCACCTCGACGACCGCAAGCTGATCGAGTTCACGCTGCTCGTCGGCCAGTACGACAGCCTGGCCACGACGATCCACACGCTCCGCATCCAGCGCGATCGTCATACCTGACATCGGCGAAGCGATGGAGTCGATCAGCCAGCGCCTGATGCGCAACGCCGCATTCGCCGAGATCTACGAGAACCTGTGGCGACCGACCTTCACCCGGTTGTTCAGTCTCGGTGGGCGCGCCACCGAGGACTACGACCGCGCACTGCGCGCATACCTGTCCCGCCCCGGCGACCGACTCGTCCTCGACGTTGCCTGTGGCCCAGGCAATTACACACGCGTGATCGCCGACGGCCTGACCGGCGACGGCCGCTGCATCGGAATCGACTTCTCGGCAGCGATGCTCGCGCGGGCGGCCCGCACCAACGCCGTCGACCGTGCCGCGTTCCTCCGCGCCGATGCGCACGCGATCCCGTTCGGCGACAACACCTTCGACGTCGTCACCTGCCTGGCCGCCCTCTATCTCATCCCCGATCCCCTCCGCGTCGTCGACGAACTGGTACGGGTCACCAGGCCGGGCGGCGAGATCGTCGTGTTCACGTCCGTGGCGACCGAACTGACGTCACTTCCCGGGGTTCAACGGGTCGTCGCCCTGACCGGCTTTCACATCTTCGATGAGCACACCATCGTCGACCGCCTGCGTGCGGCCGGACTGGTGGACGTCGAGCAGACCATCACCGGCCACGGACAGTACGTGCTGGGCCTGAAGCCGGGGCCGGTTATGCCCGCAGGAGATTTACAGTAATGTCCTCCTCGAAATAGGGAGGTTAGGTATGACTAACGAAACTTCGTCCGCCGATCAGCTGCCGTTCGGGCGGCGTAAGACCGAGGACATGCCGGGACATTGGCTGCTCGCCCGGCTCGGCAAGCGAGTGCTGCGTCCCGGTGGACGGGAGCTCACCGAGAGCCTGCTCGACGACGCCCGCATCAACGGCGCCGACGTACTCGAGATCGCCCCCGGCCTGGGCAAGACCGCCACGTCGATCCTCGAGCGATCGCCACGCAGTTACGTCGGCGTCGACGACGATCCGGATGCCGTCGTCCTCACCAAGGATGTCATCGGCGATCGCGGTCGGGTCGTCGCCGGGGACGCATCGGCCACCGGACTCGACGACGCGAGCACCGACGTCGCCGTCGGCGAGGCGATGCTGACGATGCAGTCCGACCGCAACAAGGCCGAGATCGTCGGGGAGGCGTTCCGCGTGCTGCGCCCCGGCGGCCGCTACGCGATCCACGAGCTGGCGATCAATCCCGACACCCTTCCCGACGAGGACAAGACCGAGATCCGCAAGTCCCTGGCACGGTCGATCAAAGTCAACGCGCGACCACTCACCGAGGCAGAGTGGCGAAAGCTGCTGACCGACGCCGGCTTCGAGGTCACCACCGTCAAGTTCGCCGAGATGGCGCTGCTGGAACCGCGCCGCGTGATCGCCGACGAGGGCCTCGGCCGCGCACTTAAGTTCGTCGGCAACGTCATCCGCGACGCCGACGCCCGCAAACGCGTGCTCGCGATGCGTTCGACCTTCACCAAGTACAAGTCGCATCTGGCTGCCATCGAGGTCATCGCGACGAAGCCGGAGGTCGCGGCATGAGCGACACCACCGTGATCACCGGCCTTGCCGAGAACACCGGCAAGGCCGGCGACCGTCCCGACCTCTCGGTGCTCTCTCGCAACGACGGTGCCAACGTCGTGCGTCTGTCCTTCCTCGCCGGGCAGACGATGCCCGACCATCGCGCGGGCCGGCCGATCCTGGTCATCGGTCAGAGCGGCGAGATCGACTTCACCGTGGGTGACGACACGACGCGCCTCGAGGCGGGCGTCGCGATCCACGTGAACGCCGACATCCCGCACGCCCTCGAAGCGCGGACCGATGCAGTGGTCACACTGGTGGTGTTGGAGAATCCGACTGCGAACTGAACTCCGCGTCGGCGCGCGCGGTGCGCGTCGAGATCGAGAGGAACCCATGGCGACCAAGCAGCGCGACAAGATCATCGCCCTGCTCACCGAATCGGCCGCGCCGATGGTCGCCGGAGAGATCTCGGCACGCCTCGACCTGCATGTCACCACGGCCCGCTTCCACCTCGCCAAACTTGTCGAGGAGGGGCGGGTCGAGACCACGACGGTCCCGACCGCAGGCGTCGGACGTCCCCGCGTCGGTTATCGGATGGTCCGGCAGGCGCCCACCGGCGCGCTGCTGGGCCATCTCCTCGGACAGCTCGGCAGCACGACGGCGGCTCGCGAGCACGCCGGCGCCGAGGCCGGTCGCCTCTGGGCCGAACAGCATGCGCACCCCGTGCCTGCCGCCGATCTGCCCGACCCCGTGACCGTCGCCGCCCAAACCCTCGGCGAACTGGGCTTCCAGGTGTCGAACATGGTGAGCGCCTTCGGTTCCCACGAACTACGACTGTGCTCGTGCCCGTTGCAGGACATCGCCCGCACGCACCCCGAGGTCGCCCGCGGAATCGCTCGCGGGGTCATCGAGCAGGCACTTGCCGCGAGTTCCCCCGCACTCAGTTCGCAGTATGCCGTCAGCGTCGCCCCGGATCCGTCCGGCGGCAACTGCGAGATCGTGCTGCGACTGGCCCCGGTGCGACGCGGCGCAGCCCTCCCCTGAGACACGTACATAGGTAAGGCTTGCCTCAATCATTTTTGAGGATTAAGTTACTCCAAAGGCGTTGGCGAACGACCACCGCCGGACACAGGAGAACCACGTCATGCAGCTCATCCGGAGGATGACCATCGCCGCGCTCGCGACGCTCGTGGCCGTCATCGGGCTCGTATCGGCCACCGGCGGCGCCTCGGCCGCCAAGACCTTCCCGCCGAACTTCAAGGTCACCGCCGACCGTCCCACGCTCGCCGATCTCAACGACATCGTCGAGTTCCTGGTCGAGACGCCGGCGTCGGATCAGGCCAAGGCAGCCAACGTCGAGGGCGGCATGAACGCCGTGATCGTCCCGAAGACCGTGTACTCACTCGGCCTCTTCCGTGCGCCTCGTGGCTGGAACGACGTGACCGGCCCCCTGGTCCAGAAGGGCAACAGTGTCACCGCCACGCTCAACAGCGGCTCGGCCGGCCGTCCCACGATCCGCATGACGATCGAGTTCAAGAAGCTCGACGGCAACTGGAAGCTCGCGGCGAGCTCGCTGTGCCAGGGCGTCAAGACCGTCGGCCTGAACATCTACTGCAACAGCTGATCGGCGTGCTCGACATCAACGGCCTGTCCGTCCGAGTGGGCGGGCAGGCCGTTCTCGATGGGATCACCACTCATGTCGACGACGGTGAGCTCGTCTATCTGCTCGGCCGCAACGGCACCGGAAAGACCACGCTACTGCGGACCATCTGCGGTGTGATCCCGCCCTCTGCGGGACGAATCCTCTTCGACGGCAAGCGATTCGCCGAACTCGCCACACCATCGACGGTGATCGGTATGCACCTGGGCACCGACGGCGCCCATCCCGGACACACCGCCCGGCGCCACCTGACCTGGCTCGCCCGGGCCGGCGGGATCCCGACCGGCCGGGTGGCCGAGGTCCTCGACCTCGTCGGACTCTCCGACGTCGCCGACCGCCGGGTCGTCGACTACTCCCTGGGCATGCGGCAGCGGCTCGGGATCGCGACCGCGCTCCTGGGCGACGCCCGGACGCTCATCCTCGACGAGCCGGTCAACGGTCTCGACATCGACGGCATCCGTTGGCTCCGAGGCCTTCTCCGGGACCTCGCCGACGACGGCCGCCGCCTGCTCATCGCCTCTCACCACCTCGACGAGGTGGCCCGCACCGCCGACCGCGTCGTCGTCCTGGATTCCGGTCATGTCACCGCCGATGCGCCGCTGACCGAATTCATCGGTGGGCATGCGGATCTCGAGGAGGCATACCTCGCCGCGGCGGCCGGCCGGACACCCGCAGGAGTCACCCCATGACCACCACACTCGCGGCCGTGGTGGGCCAGATCCGTCGCGGCACCCGCGCCGAGCTCACCCGTGTCGGCGGTGCACGCAGCATTCTGCTCTACGGGCTGATCCCGGGAGCGGTACTTCTGCCCCTCGTCATCACTTTCGGCGTCGCCACCGTCGCCGAACGGTTCGCGTCGATCTCGGGCAGCATCCAGGTCACCTCGGTCACCACGACCAATTCGGTCTACTGGGTCATCACCTTCACCGTGATGATCTGGGCCGTGGTCGCCGCCTACGCCCAGGCGACCGCGGAGCGCGGTGCGCTGGGAGAGCTCGCCCGCCACCTCTACCCGCGGCGCTGGACCGGTCTGGTCTCCCGGTGGATCGCCTACGGCACTGGCGCCGCCCTGTGTAGCGCGGCACTGGTCGCGCTGGTCATGGCGATGCTGCCCACCTTCTTCCCGAAGGTCTACAGCGGGGTCGACATCGGTTCGGCGGAGGGGGTACGCTTCCTGATCGCGGTGCCGGTCTTCGCGGTGTTCGCGGTCGGGATCGGCATCGGACTCGCCGCGATCATCGGCCACCCCGCGGGAACCGTTGTGACACTGCTAGGTTGGGCGTACGTCATCGAGAACGCGATCAGCCTGGTGCCCGACGGTTATACGCTGCAGCAGTACATGCCCTTTCTCAACGGAACCTTCGGCACCGGACAGGAACTCGCGTTCATGCCGCCGTGGGGTCCCACCGGAGGACTCCTCTACTGCGGCGCGATCGCGCTGACCCTCGTCACCCTCGGATGCATCACGCTGACGCTCCGGGTCAGAAGGACCGGTAGTCGCGCACCGTCATCCGCGGTCCTCGCCGCTCTCGGCGGACGCCGTGCAGCTCGACCATCCGGATGATCCGACGCCGTTGTCCGGCATAGGGTTCCAGCAGTTCGAGCATGCCCGCGTCGTCGACCGGTTCGCCGATGAGGGTCATGCCCACCAGTGTCGGGATGTGATAGTCACCGACCGACACCGCATCGGTGTCGCCGACCGCACGCGCACGCGTCTCCGCCTCGGTCCAGCGCCCCACGCCCCGTAGGAGCCGGAGCCGGTCGTGGTGGCGCTCCACGTCCATCACGGTCGCGCCGCGGATCGTGCGCATGCGCACCGGTTCGATGCCGCTCCGGTGCCACTCCCACGACGGGATGTCGGCCCACGCGGCCCGCGGCGGCGGCACACGCATCGTGTCGGGTACCGGACCGGGCGCCGGTTCGCCGAAGCGGCGCACCAGATATCGCCACGCGCGGAAGGCCTCGGCGCCGACCACCTTCTGCTCGAGGATCGCCGGTACGAGCGCCTCCCACACCCGGTCGGTCCGGCCGATGCGCAGGCCCACCGACCGCCGGACGAGTCCGGCGACCACGTCGTCGTGCACGGTCATCGCCTGCGGGTCGTCGGAGGCACCGAGGAAGTCCGGCAACTGCTCGAGCAGCCAGTCGGCTCCCGGACCCCATGCACGTCCCAGCACTCGGGAACCGTCGATTCGCAGGGTCTCGGTGCCCGGGCCGTCGGGGGTCTGTACAGCGCGCCAGATCGACCCGTCGCTGCCGTAGACGAACGTGGGGTCACCGGCTCCCCGTCGAAGATGACCGACAGTGCCCCGAACGTCGAGCGGCCACGGCAACTCCCACTCGCGGACACGTTCGACGACACTCACCGCTCCGAGCGTAGTCCGCACTTCCTAGGTCCGTTTCTCGCCGAATTCCGGAAAAGGACGGGATATGTGTGCGAAGAATTCATCGGCCATTCCGAACCGCCGGCCGTGAAAAGAGTGCCGGGATACGACGAGAGCCGGTGACCGAACTGGTCACCGGCTCTCGTCGATGCGTCACAGGAAGCGATTCAGCGCTTCCACGAGTTCACTCCCCGCGATCGATCAGAGTGCGTATCCGCCGCGGTTGGAGGCGATCTTGCCCTCCTTGAGGACCAGGAGGATGTTGTCGTGGTCGGCCAGCGAATCGATGGCGGCGAGCGGATCGCCCTTGACGACGACCACGTCGGCGAGCTTGCCCGGCTCCAGGGTGCCGAGGGTGTCGGCGACGTCGCAGAGCTCGGCGGAGGTGCGGGTGCCGGCGACGATGGCCTGCATCGGGGTCATGCCACCGAACTTCACCAGGCAGCCGAGCTCGCCGAGGGTCGCCCCGTGGTCGGGGACCAGACCGGCGTCGGTGCCCACGGCGACCTTGATCCCGGCCTCGATCGACGCCGCGATGGACTCGTGTGCCAGGTTGTGCCACTTCTCGGATTTGGCGACCGCCTGCGGGGTCGCGGTGTCGGGCTTGAGGGTCTCGATGAGGGTGGGCACCAGGTACTGACCGCGCTCGACCATCTCGGCGCGCAGTTCGTCGGTGAGGGCGTAGCCGTGTTCGATCGAATGCGCGCCACCCTGGACGGCGGCCTGGATCCCGGCGAGGCCGATGGCGTGAGCCGCGACCTTGCGACCGCCGTAGTTGTGGGCCTCTTCGACGAGGGCGGCGACGATCTCGGTGCGGGCACCCAGCCAGTCCGGGTCGTCGCTGGGAGAGGAGACACCGCCGCTGGAGGCGACCTTGACGACGTCGACACCGCTGCGCAACAGCTTGCGGACCTCGCGGCGCGCCTCGTCGACGGTGTCCACGAGGAGACCGCCGATCAGGCCGGTGCCGTCGAGGCCGGACGCGATGTGGAAGTCGGCGTGGCCACCGGTCTGGCTGAGCATCTTGTCGGCGACCAGGAGTCGCGGACCGGCGACGAGACCGTGGGCGACCGCGTCCCGAACGCCGACGTCGACGCCCATGAGGTCACGCACGGTGGTGACACCGGCGCCGATCGTGGTCTTGAGGCGGTCGATGAGCTCGAAGTAGCGGTACGACGGCCGGACCATCGCTGCGGAGATCGGTGAGCCCTTGGTGCCCGGCAGCGAGAGATGCACATGGCAGTCGAAGAATCCGGGAGTGACGGTGTTGCCCCCGACATCCACCTTCACCGGCTTCGCCGACTCGTCGATCTGCGGGGCACCAGCAGCCGCACCGGCGTAGGTGATCTTGCCGTCGTCGATCACGACAACCGCGTCGGCGATCGGGTCGGCTCCGGTCCCGTCGATCAGACGAGCATTGTGCAGGATGGTTGTGCTCATAACGTTTGGTTATACCGTGAATTCCGATCTTCCCGGGCATTCGCTATTCGATCCCGGAGAGGCCCGCGCGGATCATTCGGAACGTGCGAATTCGACGGTGGACGCCGGAATCGCGGCGAACTCCCACGTCATCCGCTTCTGTGCCCGGTACCGATCTGTCCAGGTCTTCCGCAATCGGTGTCAGAGCAATCCGCGCCTGCTCAAATTTGCCGCCCGAACCGCTTGTTATGTCACGAAATTGCCGCCCTCGAGTCGGCCGCAATCGGGTGATCGGGGAAGCCCTGTTGCTGCCGCTGCGCGATCCCTCCCCGGGCGGACCGGAACAGTCCGCGCCGGAGCGCCGGCGCGGGACGACACGACGACAAGAATGCGCCGACTTCACTGTGCGGCAGAACATTCGAGATCCTCATGAGTATGCTCACCGGCGACGGACCCCGTCCGTTCGGAGACCGATCCCCATCACGATGAGTTAGGCAGCGACAACGCATGTGCACACGAGTGATCTGGCCCGACGCCAACGGTTCGGTGCTGGTCGGCCGGAACATGGACTTCCACAAGGACCTGATGACCAACCTGTGGAAGCAACCACGCGGCGTGAAGCGCGACGACGGCGTCAAGGGTGAGCTGACCTGGACGTCGAAGTACGGCAGTGTGATCGCGGCGGCCTTCGACATCATCTCGGTCGATGGGCTCAACGAAGCCGGTCTGGCGGGACATGTGCTCTGGCTGGCCGAATCCACCTACGGCACCTACGACGGGTCGCGCACCGCGCTCAGCCAGGCCATCTGGTTGCAGTACTTCCTCGACAACTTCGCCACGGTCGCCGACGCCGTCGCGTGGGTGGCGGAAACCGATGTCCAGGTGGTGCAGATGGACGACCCGACCGGCGGCACCCCGCCCACCATCCACCTGGCGCTCGACGACGCCACCGGCGACTCGGCGATCATCGAATACATCGACGGTCACCCGAAGGTCTACCACGATCCCTCCTACCGCGTGATGACCAATTCACCGACCTTCGACAAGCAGCTCGAGCTGGTCAAGGAGATCCGTGGACTCGGCGGCGACAAACCCCTGCCAGGTTCCACCCTCGCCGCCGATCGATTCGCCCGCGCGTCGTACTACGTCGAACGTCTCGCCCAGCCGGGCACCCAGCTCGAGGGCATCGCCGCGATCTTCAGCGTCATCCGTAACGCCGCGCAACCCTTCCGCATCCCGGACCCGGGCAAACCGGATGCGTCGCAGACCATCTGGCAGACGGTCACGGATCTGACGAACAAGCGTTTCGTCTACGAATCGACCACCCGCCCGAATATCGTGTGGGTCGACCTCGCCGATCTGGACTTCAGCGAGGGTTCGCCGCAACTCAAGCTCGACCTGTGCGGCCGCCTGGCAGTCGAGGGCGGACTCGCCGGCAACGTCAGTGACAAGTTCGAGGACGACGGGCCGATGACCTTCCTGTCGTTGCAGATCCTCGAGGAGCTCGAGAAGGCCGCCGAGACCCAGACCAGCGGGGCTCGGTCCGGGGAATAGTCACCCGCCCGGCTCTCGCCCACAGCACAGACCACAACGGCTGCTGCCGGCCCGCCCCTTTCGGGATGGGACCGGCAGCAGCCGTTGTCGGTGGCCAGAGGTGGATCATGTGCCCGATCGCGCCGTAGCCGACCAACCCGACGCGCGGCTCACAGATTGATCATGTGCCCGATCGCGCCATGGCCGACCAACCCGACGCGCGGCTCACAAATTGATCATGTGCCCGATCGCGCCGTGGAACGTCTCCTGCAGCGCCTCCGACATCGTCGGGTGGGTGTGCACGTTGCGTGCGAGCTCCTTGGCGGTGAGATCCCATTTGTGGGCCAGCGTCAGCTCGGGGAGAAGTTCAGAAACGCCGTCGCCCACCAGGTGTCCGCCGAGAAGTTCGTCGGTGTCGGCGTTGGTGACCAGCTTCGCGAAGCCGGTGGTCTCGCCGAGACCCTGTGCCTTTCCGTTGGCGGTGAACGGGAACGTCGTGGCCTTCACGTTGTAACCCTCGTCCTCGGCCTGCGCCTCGGTGAGTCCGAAGGACGCGACCTGCGGCTGGCAGAAGGTGGCCCGCGGGAGGAAACGGTAGTCACCCAGGGTCATCGTCTCGGCACCGGCGATGGTCTCGGCGGCGACGACGCCCTGCGCCTCGGCGACGTGGGCGAGCTGCAGCTTGGCGGTGACGTCACCGATGGCGTAGATGCCGTCGACGTTGGTGCGCATGTAGTCGTCGATCGCGATGGCGCCGCGGTCGGTGAGCTCGACGCCGGTCTTCTCCAGACCGAAACCCTCGACGCGCGGGGCGAAGCCGACGGACATGAGGACCTTGTCGACGGTCAGCTCGCCGTCCTTGTCCTTCGCGTCCTTGTAGGTGACGGTGACGCTGTCGCCGTTGTCGGTGACCGACTGCACCTTGGTGGAGGTCAGCAGCTTGACGCCGAGCTTCTTGTATTCCTTGGCGACGGCCTTCGACGAGTCGGCGTCCTCGTTGGGCAGGACGCGGTCGAGGAACTCGACGATGGTGACGTCGACGCCGTAGTTGGCGAGCACGTAGCCGAACTCCATACCGATCGCGCCCGCACCGACGATGACGATGGACTCGGGCAGCTCACGGGTCAGGATCTGGGTCTCGTAGGTGACCACGTTCTCCGACAGTTCGACGCCCGGCAGCAGCTTCACGGTCGAGCCGGTGTCGATGATGACGTTGTCGAAGGTGATCTCCCGATTGCCGACCTTGATGGTCTTGGCATCGGTGAACACGCCGTAACCGTCGATCTCGGTGATCTTGTTCTTCTTCATCAGGTAGTGGACGCCCTTGACGATGCCGTCCGAGACCTTGCGGCTGCGGTCGAACGCCGCGCCGAAGTCGAAGGACACGTCGCCACTCATGCCGAAGGTCTTGGCCTGGTGATTGAAGATGTGCGCGAGTTCGGCATTACGGAGCAACGCCTTGGACGGGATACATCCGACGTTGAGACACACACCGCCCCAGTACTTCTCCTCGATGACGGCGGTTTTCATGCCCAGCTGAGCCGCCCGGATCGCGGCTACGTACCCACCTGGACCTGCACCCAATACAACTGTTTGAAAGTGTTCAGCCACGCCTGCCACCCTACGTCCCGTCGATGGTCCGTCGCAGTCCGTCCCCACTACTCGCCGGTAACACCGCGATGGGTTCAATCACTGTTTGAAACACTGTTTGATCTGTGGTTTCATCCCACTGTGACCCAGACCACCGATGCGGCGGCACCCGGGGCCGGATCGGCCGGTACCCGCGAGACCCTGCTCGCCGTCGCCGAACGGCTCTTCCTGGCCGACGGCTACGACAAGGTGTCCGTCCGCGCGATCTGCGCGGCCGCCGACGCCAACCCGGCGGCCGTGCACTACCACTTCGGAACCAAGGACGATCTGACGATCGCCCTGCTCGAATCCCGGCTGGCGCCGTGCTGGGCCGACGCCCTGGCGTCGATCGATCCCGAGACCGACTCGGTGCGTCACGTCGTCGACGTGCTGCTCGCACCATTCGTCGAGCTCCAAGGCGATCCGACCGGCCACCTGCACCTGCGGCTGCTGTCACGGTTCGTCCTCAACCACCCGACGGTCGGCTGGACCGCCCGGTGGTTCGGTCTGGATCCGTTCGCCGACATCCTGCTCGACGCCATCCCCGGACTGCCCGCCGGCGCGGCACGCCGACGCTGGGCACTCGCCTTCCAGCTGATCCTCCTGCGCTTCGGCAGCACCGAGCCGCTCGACGCCAAGGCTGTCGCCGCCCTCGCGGAGTTCGTCACCGCGGGACTGTCGGCGCCTGCTGCCACCAGCCCGTCCGAAACCGCTACCGACAACGATTGAGAGGAACCGACGTGGACAGCCCCGACGCCGGACCGTTCAGCCCAGCACAGCTCGGCCCGCTCACCCTGCGGAACCGCCTGATCAAATGCGCCACCTTCGAGGGCATGACGCCCGATGCCCTCGTCACCGATGAACTGATCGAGTTCCACCGCGAGGTCGCGGCCGGCGGTGTCGCGATGAGCACCGTCGCCTACTGCGCCGTCTCGCCGGAAGGCCGCACCGACCGTCACCAGATCTGGATGCGTCCCGAGGCGATGCCCGGTCTGCGCAAGCTGACCGACGCCATCCACTCCGAGGGCGCACTCGCCGCCGCCCAGCTCGGCCATGCCGGCGCGGTGGCCAACTCGGTGTCGAACCGCGCGAAGGCGTGGGGTCCGGGCCGCATCCCCGCACCGATGGGGATGTCGTTGACCCACAAGGCATCTGTCGAGGACATCGCCGAGTTGCGGGTCAAGTTCCGGCGGGCCGCCCGCATCGCCGTCGACTCCGGCTTCGACGGGCTCGAGATCCACTGCGGGCACAACTATCTCATCTCCAGCTTCCTGTCTCCCCTGCTCAACCATCGTCGCGACGGCTACGGCGGGAGCCTGGCCAACCGCGCACGCATCGCCCGCGAGGTCGTCGAGAGCGTGCGTGAGGAGGTCGGGAACGAGGCCGCGATCTGGGTGAAGCTCAACACCTACGACGGCGTCGGCAAGCCCGACATCGAGCGCTCGCCGGAGGCACGGGCGAAGGGGCGCGCCAAGCTGAGCAGCTTCAACGTCGACGAGGCATGTCAGGTGGCGCAGCTGCTGGAGTCCGACGGCCATCTCGACGCCATCGAACCCACCGCGGGCAGCTCGCTGCTCAACCCGATGTACCTGTTCCACGGCGACGCCCCGCGCAAGGAGTTCGCCGACGCCTTCTCCGGCGCGATGAAGTACGGGCTCAAGGCTTTCGCACCGATCTTCCTCAAGCGCTACCAATACCACGACGGCTATCTGCTGCCGCTCGCCCGCGAGCTGCGCAAGGCGGTCGACCTGCCGATGATCCTGCTCGGCGGCATCACCGACCGGGCGTCGATGGACATGGCGATGGCCGAGGGCTTCGAGTTCATGGCGATGGGCCGCGCGGTCCTGCGAGAACCCGACCTGCCGCTGCGGATCGCCGCGGACCCGTCGACGAAGTCGCGGTGCATCCACTGCAACCTCTGCATGCCGACGATCTACTCGCACACGCGGTGTCCGATCCGCACGGGCGAGGTTCCCGATCCACTGCCCGCCGCATCGCCGACGAGCTGACTCGCGGCAGCTGTCGCAGATCGTGTCGCCGGTCGAACCGATCCGCGACAGCTGTTGCACGGTCGGACCCGTCTCACCTCCGCAGGAAGACCCCGTCGCTCTCCTCGTCGTCGTAGTACTCGACCGTCATCTTCGGACCGTCGAAGGTCACCTGCGAGATCGTGCCGATCTCGGCGTTCTCGTCGTGCAGGGTGAAGGTGAAGGTGTTGCGGTCCCAATGGGCGAGTTCGTGTTTGCGGACGCCGCCCGGACCCATCTCGAGGAACAGCTTGCCGTCCCGTTCGACGACCACGGCCGGTCCGTATACGGCATTCGCGTAGGTGCCCACGAACGTCGGCAACGGCTGTGACGGCGTGGGATTCGCCGGACGCTGCTTCCCGACGAGCTCGCCGTTCGGCACGCTGAGGGGCGCATAGACCTTGGCATAGAGCTTGCGCCAGTCGCTGCGGATCTCGCCGAACTGCACGAGGTCCATGAACTCGGCGGCCAGCGCGTCCACCGCGCCGATGGGTGCGGCGTTGGACAGCACGACGATCGCCGTGTCCGCCGACGGCAGGATCGAGAACACGGTGCCCGCACCGGACGCGAACGCGCCGGCGTGGCTGAACTGGGTGCGGGCGTCGGCCGTCACGCCCACGTTGAAGCCGTAGCCGTAGAAACCGGCACGCGTGTCCGGGTTCGCCGGCGGACTCGACACGACCTGCGGCGACACCGCGGGCAACAGTGCGTCCGGGGCGACGATCTCCGCGCCGTCGTGCTTGCCCTGCGCCAGAACCATCTTCAGCCAGATGGCCATGTCGTTGACCGTCGAGCTGACCCCACCGGCCGGTGTCTGGGCATCGGGGTCACGAGGGATGGTGGTCTTGGCCCACTTGCCGTCGAGCTTGATGTGCCCGACGGCACGGTCGGTCCGCTTCTCGAAATCCGCGTAGCGGGAACTGGTGCTGGTCATGCCCAGTGGTCCGTAGATGAGATCCTGCGACAGCGTCGGCCAGTCCTTGCCCGCCTTCGCGGCAACCGCCTCACCGCCGGTGGTCACGCCGAAGTTGGTGTAGGCGTAGCTGATCCGGAACGGGTCGAGAGGCATGAAGCGGAGCCGCTGGAGAACCTCGGTCCGCGAATAACCCATGTCCTCGAGTTTGTCGCCGGCGTGGTCCGGCAGTCCGGATCGGTGCGAGTACATGTCCCCGACGGTCACCGTGCGGGTGACGTACGGATCGGAGAGCGCGAACCAGGGCAGCCCGTCGACGATGGGCATGTCCCAGGCCACGGTCTTGTCCGTGACCGCCGCGCCGACCACCGTCGACCCGACGGATTTGGACACCGACGCGAGCTGGAAGACGGTGTCGGGATCGACCTTCTGACCCGTGGTCACGTCCTTGACCCCGAATCCCTTCGCATACTTGGTCTCACCGCCCGACACCACCGCCACCGCCAGACCCGGCAACCCGGTCGACGACATCAGCGACTCGACGAGCCCGTCGAGCTGTCCGACGGCCTTGTCCACCGCGTCGGCCGGCAACGGCCTCGCGACGACGGCGTTCGGGTTCACCAACGCCGACGACCCCGACGGTTCGGTCGGCGGGGAGCCGGTACCGGAGGACCCGCTGTCACAGGCGGCCACGAGGGCGATCACCGAGAGCGCCGCGCAGACCGCCACCGGCACCCGCCCCCATCGGGGAGCGTGTCGTCGCGGGAAACTGCCGGGGATGTGGCCGCGAACACGGCCGTGGCGCCGGACGGGGGCCGAATCGAAAGTGGGCATGCGGATCTCCTCATCCTCGCGCAGAGAAGATACCGCGTGGTGCGTCGCCAGGTCGCGATTCCCCAGTTCATCGGCACGATCTCGGCCGAGCGAGGCACAGACGTACCGCGCGCGGCCCCGCAACATCCGTGACCGGCACCCGGCCCGCGTAAGTTTGACGCCATGACCGAGCAGGCCGACGGCATCTCCACCAGCATCGACGATCCCTTCCTCTGGCTCGAGGACGTCACCGGCGACGAGGCGCTGACGTGGGTGCGCTCCCACAACGAACCCACCGTCGAGACGCTCTCGTCGTCGGACCGCTTCCGCGACATGGAGGCGTCGGCCCTGGCGATCCTCGACACGGACGACCGCATCCCGTTCGTCCGGCGTCGCGGCGAGTTCCTCTACAACTTCTGGCGCGATGCGGCGAATCCTCGCGGGCTCTGGCGACGTACGACGCTGGAGTCCTACGTGACCGACGCGCCCGAATGGGAGATCATTCTCGACATCGACGAACTCGCTCGCACCGAAGACGAGAACTGGGTGTGGTCGGGCGCGACGGTGCTCCGGCCCGAGTACGAGCGCGCGCTGGTGTCGCTGTCCCGGGGTGGTGCCGACGCCAGCGTGATCCGCGAGTTCGACATCCCGTCGCGGCAGTGGATCACCGATGGCTTCACGTTGCCGGAGAACAAGTCGAATGTGCGCTGGATCGACCGTGACACCGTCTACGTGGGAACAGATTTCGGGGAACAGCCGGACGGTGTGGGCTCGCTGACCGACTCCGGCTATCCCCGCGTGGTCAAGCGCTGGTCGCGGGGTGTGCCGCTCGAGGACGCCATCACGGTCTTCGCAGGCGAGAAGAGCGACGTGTCGGTGCACGCGACCTACGACGACACCCCCGGGTTCGAGCGGCACTTCGTCTCGCGTTCGACGGACTTCTTCAACTCCCTGTTGTTCGAACTGCGCGACGGCGAACCGGAACTGATCGACGTCCCGACCGACGCTCACGCCGGGGTGCGGATGAACTGGCTGCTGGTGATGACGCGGTCGGAATGGGAGGTCGCCGGTACGACCCACGCGCCGGGCACCCTGCTCGCGTTCGACTACGACGACTACCGTGCCGGTGGCCGCGAGGCCGCGGTGCTGTTCACCCCGGACGCGCACATAAGCCTCGTCGACTATGCCTACACGCGTTCACATCTCATCATCGTGACGTTGCACGATGTGCACACCCGGGTCGAGGTGCGCGAGCTCGGCAGCTGGAAGGTCATCGACTTCCCGGGCCTCCCGGACCTCGCCACCGTGTCGGTTCTCGACACCGATCCCGACGAGAGCGACGAGGTGTTCTGGATGGCCGCCTCGTTCACCGATCCGCCGAGTCTGCTGCACAGCGACGGCACCAGTCCTCGGGTCATCAAGCGCAGCCCGACGTTCTTCGATTCCGAATCGGTGATCGCCGAACAGTATTTCGCGACATCGGAGGACGGGACCCAGATCCCTTACTTCGTGATCCGCCGCCGGGACGTGACCACCGGCCCCACCTTGCTGTACGGCTACGGCGGTTTCGAGAACTCGCTCACCCCGAACTACCTGTCGATCTCCGGCAAGAACTGGATCGAACGCGGTGGCACCTACGTGATCGCGAACATCCGCGGCGGCGGCGAGTACGGACCCTCCTGGCACACGCAGGCCCAGAAGGCCGGACGCCACCTGGTGTACGAGGATTTCGCTGCCGTCGCCGGGGCTCTCGTCGACAGCGGACTCACCACTCCGGAACAGCTCGGCGCACAGGGTGGTTCCAACGGCGGACTTCTCATGGGCGTCATGCTCACCCGATACCCGGAGCTCTTCGGCGCGTTGGTGTGCCAGGTCCCGCTGATCGACATGAAGCGCTACCACCTGTTGCTCGCAGGCGCGTCATGGGTTGCCGAGTACGGCGACCCCGACGATCCCGAGCAGTGGGAGTTCATGCAGCCGTTCTCGCCTTATCAGAACATCGATCCGGATGTCTCGTACCCGCCGATCCTCGTGACGACGTCCACCCGGGACGACCGCGTCCATCCCGGCCACGCCCGCAAACTGGTTGCGCGGCTGGAGGAGACGGACCACGAGGTGATGTACTACGAGAACATCGAGGGCGGGCACGGCGGCGCCGCGGACAACAAGCAGGCCGCGTTCAAGACCGCACTCGCCTTCGAGTTCCTGTGGCGGAAGCTGGCTCCCGAGTCCTGATCCATGAGGCGCGACAAGCGCACAACCACCTGCTCCCCGATCCGAAAGAGCGACGCCGCCTCCGCAAGCTCCGGAGTTCGCGTCCCCGAGAGTGACGTCCGAGGGCAGGATGCCCTCGGACACCCCTCAGCGGGACTCGAGTTACCGCCGATCTCCGCGGTGCGCGTCGAAGGTGACCAGCACGCGGCTGCTGACGCCGTCGACTCTCCACTACCCTGGGCAGCAGATCGCCGGCACCGACGACGATGTCAGCACGACGAGATGAGGGAACGAGATGGGGATCGACTACACCAAGCGTCCGAAAGCCCAACCGCCGCAATCGCCTGCGCAGCCCCCATCGACTCCACCCGCACCGGGCTACGGCCAGCAGGCACCGGCTCCCGGCTATGGTCAGCAGCCGCCCGCCCAGCCGGTGTCGCTCTCCAAGATCACCCTGACCAAGTCGGCGCCGAGTATCTCCCTGAGCAAGCAGGGCGCGACCACCGGTCAGGTCCGCGTCAACCTCAGCTGGACCGCCAACTCCTCCGGCGGCGGCCTGTTCCGCAAGGCCAAGGGCATCGACCTCGACCTCGCCTGCCTGTGGGAGTTCACCGACGGCAGCAAGGGAATCGTCCAGGCCCTCGGCAACTCATTCCAGGCACCCCGCCAGGGACAACCGATCATCTACCTCGACGGTGACGACCGGCGCGGCGCCGGCGGCGAGAACATGTACATCGACCTCTCCGCCACCAACCAGATCCGTCGAATCCTGATCTTCGCCTACATCTACGAGGGCACCCCGAACTGGGCGAGCGCCAACGGCGTCGTCACGTTGTCCCCGGTCAGCGGCCCGGAGATCGAGGTCCGTCTCGACGAGGCCGACCAGTCCGCCATCTCCTGCGCCATCGCGCTGCTCGAGAACCGCCGCGGCGAACTGGTGATCAACCGCGAGGTGCGCTACATCCGCGGTGCGCAGGACAAGATCGACGAGGCCTACGGCTGGGGTATGAACTGGCGGGGTGCCCGCAAGTGAGCGCCACCGCCCTGTCCGGCTTCCTCACCGGCCTCGCCGACGGATCCCTGCAGGTGATCGACCTGACCACCCCGCTGTCGAGTTCGACTCCGGCCCTGCGGTTGCCGGCCCCGTTCGTGAACCTGATCGACTTCAGTCTCGAAGAGGTCAGCGCCTACAACGAACCCGGACCGTACTGGCGGCACAACAACATCCACACCGGGGAGCACATCGGCACCCACCTCGACGCGCCGATCCACTGGATCAGTGGTCGCGAGGGTGACGACGTCTCCCAGATCCCGGTGCAGCGACTGATCGGGCCGGCCGCGGTCCTCGACCTGACCGCCCAGGTCGCCGACAACGCCGACTACCTGCTCGAGGTCGCCGACGTCGAGGCGTGGGAGGCCGATCACGGCGAGCTGCTGCCGGGCGCCTGGCTCCTGCTGCGCACCGGTTGGGAGTCGCGCGGCGGGTCGGAGGCCGAGTTCCTCAACGCCGACGAGACCGGCTCGCACACCCCCGGCGTCTCGGTCGAGTGCGCGCAGTGGCTGGCCACGCAACGACAGATCACCGGGCTCGGCGTCGAGACCGTCGGCGTCGACGCCGGTCTCGCGGGTGGTTTCGATCCGGCCTTCCCCGTCCACTACCACTTCCTCGGCAACGACAAGTACGGCCTGACCTCGCTGCGAAATCTCGGTTCGCTGCCGGCGACCGGCGCCGTGATCGTCGTCAGCCCGCTCCCGATCGTCGGTGGTACCGGTAGCCCGTCGCGGGTCCTGGCGATCGTCGAGAGCTGATCGGCGTGACCGGCACTGCAGCAACGTACGGCCCCACGGTCGCCGACGTCGTGGGCCGGGTTCTCGCCGACCTGGGCGTCGGCCACGCCTTCGGGGTCGTCGGCAGCGGCAACTTCGTGATGACGAATGCGTTGCGCGCCGGTGGGGTCGGGTTCACCGCGGCTCGTCACGAAGGCGGTGCGGCATCCATGGCCGACGCCTACTCGCGTATGTCGGGCCGGGTGGGCGTGCTGACCGTGCACCAGGGCTGCGGACTGACGAACGCGGTCACCGGCATCGGCGAGGCGGCCAAGAGTCGCACCCCGATGATCGTGCTGACCGCCGACGCCCCGGCGGCTGCGCTGCGGTCGAACTTCCGGATCGACCAGGACGCACTGGCGACGAGCGTCGGCGCGGTCAGCGACCGCGTCCACGGACCGGACACAGTGGTCGCCGACGTGACCCGCGCCTACCGCACCGCGGTGACCCAGCGCCGGACCGTCGTCCTGAACGTCGCGATCGACGTGGCCGCGGCTCCTGCCGAGATCACCGGGCCGGTCGTCGCATCGGTTGCGACGCCGCGGGTCCGGCCCGACACCACGTCGGTCGAGACCCTCGCCGCGGCCATCCGCGCGTCCCGTCGACCGGTCTTCGTCGCGGGTCGGGGCGGCCGCGAGGCCGGACCGCAGATCGCCGCGCTCGCCGAGGCCGGCGGCGCGCTGCTCGCGACCTCAGCCGTCGCCAACGGGCTCTTCGCCGGAAATCCGTTCTCGCTGGGCATCTCCGGAGGATTCTCGTCGCCGATGGTCGCCGAACTCATCTCCGACGCCGACCTCATCGTCGGGTGGGGTTGCGCGCTCAACATGTGGACGATGCGTCACGGCCGCCTCATCGGCGATCAGACCGTCGTGGCCCAGGTCGACGTCGAGGTCGAGGCGATCGGTGCGCACCGTCCCGTCGACATCGGCGTGGTGGGAGATTGTGCCGCCACGGCCGCCGATGTGCGCGTCGCCCTGTCCGGTGATCCGCTGACGCACAGCGGATACCGCACCCCCGAGGTCGCCGGGCGGATCGCCGCGTCCGCGCGGTGGCAGGACGTACCGGTCACCGCCGAACCCGTCGAGGGACGGATCGACCCGCGCTCCTTGACCATAGCGCTGGACGAGATCCTGCCCATCGATCGGATTCTCTCGATCGATTCGGGCAACTTCATGGGCTACCCGTCGACGCACCTCTCGGTACCCGACGAGTTCGGCTTCTGCCTCACCCAGGCATTCCAGTCGATCGGCCTCGGGCTGGGCACCGCGATCGGCGCGGCGGTCGCCCAGCCCGGTCGGCTCCCGGTTCTCGGAACCGGCGACGGCGGCTTCCTGATGGCGATCTCCGAACTGGAAACCACTGTGCGCCTGGCACTCCCACTCGTGGTGATCGTCTACAACGACTCCGCCTACGGCGCCGAAGTACACCACTTCGGCGACGCCGACATGACCACGGTGACGTTTCCCGAGGTCGACATCGCCGCCATCGCCCGCGGCCATGGCGCCACCGGCGTGACGGTCACCGGGTTCGACGACCTCGACGAGGTACGACGCTGGGTCGCATCACTCGAATCACCCGAACCGTCCGGTCCGCTGGTCATCGACGCCAAGATCACGAATGACGGCGGATCCTGGTGGCTCGCCGAGGCGTTCGCCGGGCACTGAGCCTCGGAGGCGCCGACTCGCTCATCGCCGGCCGGCGAAGATCATCCGGCCCAGGAGTCCGACGACGAACATCGCGACCCCCACACCGCCGACGATGAGCGCGACGTGGGTGAGGTCGGAGTAGGCACCGTCGATGATCAGTTCGGCCACCTGCCGACCCGACGATTCGGCACCGGAGACCTCCTGCTTGGCGCGGTCGGCGAAGAACATTCCGATGGCCCAGCTGGCGACCCCGGCCGCGACGGCCCCGAGGCCGAGCCAGGCGAACACGGTGCTGCGCCGTCTGGCCAGCAACAGAGCGAGGAGCCCGGCGACGACCGCCACCGCTGCCGCCACCCGGGCGAGGACGGTAATCTGCTTCCCCACCTCGGCATATCGACCGGCCTCGAGACCCGATGCACCATTGGTCAATTCGACGACGACCGGTCCCGAGATCTCGTTCGGGGTACCGGTCAGGTTGAGCGCCCGGTTGATCATCGCGGTGATGTCGAGCTGCATGATGGAGGTGTCCTCGCCCGGGGCGGGTTCGGTGAACAGCCAGGCGTGCTGCTGACCGACGACGTCGGCGAAGTCGAGCCGGAACTGCTCGCTGTCGGTGTATCTGCCGGCCAGTGGACGCACCAGTGCACCCGCGATCGGGAGATCGGTCCGGGCCGTGGCCTGGGCGGCTATCTCGTCGGCGAGGTAGTCCTTCACCTTCTGGTTCTCGGCCATCGGCGCCACGGTGGAGACGAATCCGTCCTGGTCGACGATGCGAAGATCGAGCCAGAGAGCGGGGACCGCGAGCACGGTCGCAGCCATCGCGACGAGCGTCATCAGGGCACTGAGAAAGCTACGCACCCCACGAGGCTACCGATCCCCCACTCCTGCGCCCGACGGCTACTCCCCGACGACGTCGGCGGCACGTCCGACGATCAGTGGGTCGGGCCGGCCGACGAACTCGTGGTTCTTGCCGTCGTACTCGAACAGGCTGAGCACGTGCCGCATCGCGTTGATGCGTGCCCGCTTCTTGTCGTTGGACTTCACCACCGTCCACGGCGCGTGGTCGGTGTCGGTGGCGGCGAACATCGCCTCCTTGGCCTCGGTGTAGGCATCCCACTTGTCCAACGACGCGAGGTCCATCGGCGAGAGCTTCCACTGCCGGACCGGGTCGATCTGCCGGATGGCGAACCGCGTGCGCTGCTCGAGCGGGGTCACCGAGAACCAGAACTTCACCAGATTGATGCCGTCGTCGACGAGCATCTTCTCGAAGGCCGGGACCTGCGACATGAACTGGGTGTACTGCGGCGGGCTGCAAAAACCCATCACCCGTTCGACGCCGGCGCGGTTGTACCAGGAGCGATCGAAGAAGACCATCTCGCCGCCGGCGGGCAGATGCTGGACGTAACGCTGGAAGTACCACTCGGTCGCCTCGCGCTCGCTGGGCTTCTCCAGCGCGACCACGCGCGCACCGCGCGGGTTGAGGTGTTCGTTGAAGCGTTTGATGGTGCCACCCTTGCCGGCGGCGTCGCGGCCCTCGAAGACCAGCAGGTGCCGCTGCCCGGTCTGCTTGGACCACTTCTGCAGTTTGAGCAGTTCGATCTGCAGACGACGTTTGGTGACCTCGTACTCGCGCCGGCTCATGCGCTCGGAGTACGGATAGTCCTGGCGCCAGGTGTCGACGACGTTGCGGTGGGGCAGCGTCAGAAGGACCGGGTCATCGTCATCGTCGTCGTTGACCGTGAACTGCGTGACGTCGTGCAGGTCGACGAGCTGCTGAAGTGCCTCCCGGCCGTTCAGGACACTGAAGTCCGGGCCGATGTGGGGGTCTGCGTCGTGGAGATCGGTCACGATCCCACGATAGGACGCCTGGGCGGACAACACCCGACGCGCCGGTGAACGACGCGCCGCGTCGGGTGTTTTCGTCTCAGATCAGTGGGCGGATCACCCGGTCAGTTCCGCAGATCGATGGAACCCGAATGCAGGCAAGCCTTTCCGGTGATCGTGTCGAAGCCCGCCGCAAAACCGCCGCTGCACTGCGCCCCGTCGGGTCCGGCGTAGGCCTGCCCGCCCCACCCGCCGACCGCCACCGTGGTGCCGCCGCGTCGCGCCTGCGCGATGGACAACGCCTTGGGGCCGGTGGTCACCGAATACGCCACGCCGCGCGAGTTGGCACCCGCGAGCGCCGACGACCCGGGCTGCAGGTTGTAGGACGATGCGTTGCCGCCGTTGTCCGACACGGAGATGGCGGTGCCGTTGCCGCTGCGGTCCTCGGCGATCGCGCGGCTGCCCAACCCGGCCTTGGCGCCACATCCGCTGGCACCCACGACCCGTTCGATCTGAGTCCCGTTGGACGCCGAGCACGCAACAGCCGACGCGACTCCCTCACCGGATAATCCGGCGAATGCGACACAACCGGCGCCGCCGGCGAGAAGGACCAGTGCCCGCACAGCAAATTTGTTGATATTCAAAGGATTTGGCCTCCATGACGCGACGGCTGGGCAGATGACGATCCCAGGGTACCCGGGGCCGGTGCGGACCACCCAGGGGATCGTCGGAGCGACATCGTCCGGATGCCGACCCCGGGGCGCAGACTGCTCGTTCAGCCGATGGCGCGCTTCTCGACTTCGGCGGAAAGCCCCTTACGTGCGGTGTCGACGGCCATCTTCTGTGCTCGTTTGACGATCAGTCCCGGAAGTTTGATCTTGAGATCCACGCCCAGGTCGAAGTGCACGTGCGCGCCGGTGTCGGTTTCCGTGACGGTGTACTTGCCGTGCTGTTCACTGAGCTGATTCGACTTGACCAGATGCCATTCGCAGGTCGTCTCGGTCCACTCGTAGGTGCAGGTCTGCTCGTCGGAGATCCCGGCGGCGGTGACCACCATGCGCACGGTCCTCGGTTTGCCGTCGTCGTGCTCGTCGAGGATCTCGGCCTCCTTGTGCGGGCCCGACCAGTCGGGGAGGGACTCGATGTCCATGAGCACTTCCATCACCACCGAGACCGGGGCGGCGACGTGGAATTCGATGTTCGCGGAGACAGCCATGGGGTGAACCTACCGCCCGACGGTCACGGCCACACAACGAACCGTCGGCCGACGGGCCCCGATCCTGGTCGGTTGACCAAAACGCGGTCCGGCCGGCGGCGGAGACTCAGCTCTCGCGGTCGACCAGGTTCACCGGCCACGCCTCGTCGGGGATGTCGCGGAGCGTGCACGCCTGGTCCACGGCGGTGAACCAACCGCGGAAATGCATGATCTCGCCGATGACGGGGTTGCGGACCGTCATGTCGCAGCGAAAGCGTTCGCGCTTCTCGTCCCAGCCCTCGATGTACTTCATCTGCGCGGTGAACAGTCCGCGCATACCCACCTTCGGCCCGCGTCCCAGCCAGCGCATCGGCCCGCTCTCGAGAAGCAGTTCGCCGCCCGGGGTCACCGAGGGCTCGATCGGATACAGGAACTCGGGTCCGTCGCCGAAGTAGTCGACGAGTCCGGTGCGTCCCGCGACGAGCAGCGAGTTGAGCTTGCGCGGACCGGTCGTGTACTGGAAGGTCCGCAGTACGGCCAGGGATTCCCGCTCCAGCTCGTCGGTGTAGCAGTAGTAGGCCTGGGTGAGCGGAACCATCCGGCTGGTCTTGGACGGGAGCGCATTCCGTTTGGCGTAGTGCCAGAGAGCCGGCGGGGGCAGCGCCGAGGACACGTACACCGACTCGTACATCCCGTGACAGATCTGCGCGACACCGGAGGTGGAATCGATGCCGTAACGCCATGCGACGTTGGGATGGAGGCGGTCGAAGTCCGAGCCCAGCTCGTGCCGGAAGACCGGCGTCATCGTATCCCCTCCCGAACTCGGCCCAGCGTCGTCTCACGGCGTATACCACCGCGGTAGCGCCACCGTGAACCTACTACGGAGCCCTCCCCAAGCCAACGGCGAACAGATGACCAGGTCTGCGGGTTCGAAAGCCTCAGGCGGCGCCGGGTGGCGTCACTGCCGATAGACCGCGGCGTCGCAGAGGGCGGCCAGTTCGGTGATGACGCGGTCGAGCGGCTCGACGCTGCGCTGAGTCTGACAGAGCGCGACGGCACCCTCGATGGCGGCGACGACGAGGTTGGCCAGCGAGTCGGCGCGTTCGCTGTCCACGCCGTCGACGACGAGCCGGGCGGTGATGAGATCGGCCCAGCGGCGGAGGATCTCGGCCGCGGCATCGGCGACCTCGGGTTCACCGCGCCGCGCCAGACCGCCCGCGATGACCGGGCAGCCGAACTGATAATCGGTGTTGACCAGCATCCGCCGCCAGACGTCGCCGATCTCGCGGACCGTCTCGGCCGGTGTGAGCGTCGCCCGGCGCGCGAGTCGTTCGGCGATGAAATCGCCTGCATAGCGGACGGCCTCGGTCATGAGCTGTGTCTTGCCACCGGGAAAGTGATGGTAGATGGACCCGCGGGGCGCCGCGCTCGCGGCGATCACGTCGCCGATCGAGGTCGCGGCGACACCATCACGTCCGATCAGGTCCGCGGCGTGGACGATCATCCGTTCACGCGGACCGCGCGCATCCGATCCGGAGATGACGGATTCGGCGGAATGCGGCGCCATGACCTGCTCCTTCATCTGGGCCCGAGTGGTCTATGCAACTATACATAGCTCGGCACGCCAGAGTGCCCGGTCAGCTTTCGACGAGGAACCGCTCGCGGATCTTCTCCTGCTCGCCCGGACCGATCCCGAGCGCCTCGACGAAGTACCCTTCGATCCCGCCGAACCTGCTGTGCACCTCGTCGAACGCGGCATCCAGATATCCCGCATCGACGCCGAGTACGCCGACCAGGAGCTGCGGGTCGCCGCCTGCTGCCGCGAAGCCGTCGAAGATGTGCTTCAGCGCCGGGATGAGCCGCTCGTTGGTCAGCAGGTAGTCACGATAGACGTCCTCTTCGCCCACCCCGACGAGCGTCAGGAACGCGGCTGCGGCCCAGCCCGTGCGATCCTTGCCGGTCGTGCAGTGGAAGAGGATCGGGCTGGGCGCGTCGCCGAGCAGTCCGCGGTAGAACTCCGCATAGGCCTCGATGGCGCTGGGCAGGGTGATCATCTCCCGGTAGGTACCGGAGATCATCTCGCGGGCCTTGCCGCCGGCCAGCATCTGACCGGCCTGGGCGACCGCCACCGGATCGGCGAGCACGGCACCGATGTTGGCCGGAATCGACATCTGGGCATCGGCGAGCACATCGAGGCCGATCCCGGTGGCGCCGGGCAGTGCCGGGTCCGGGATGGCCTCCCGCTCATGCGCCGACCGGAGGTCGTAGACGGTCCGGAGGCCGAGGCCCGCGAGGGCGGCGAGGTCGGAGTCGGCGAGTGAGGAGAAGTCCGTCGACCGGAACAGCGTCCCGGAGCGCACCACTCGCCCGTCGCCGGTCCGCCAGCCGCCCAGGTCACGCAGATTCGGGAGGCTGCCGATCGGGCTCGGTGCACCGGGTGTCGTCACGCGACTCATCGTGGCAGATCGGGGCGGAAACCGGGCGACCGGCGGCCGATCACGCCGCGGTCAACGATTCAGCGCGCGGTCGAGCGTCGGCCACGACTTGGCCAGTTGGTCCTGCCAGTACGGCCAGGAGTGCGTCCCGGGTTCGTAGTCGATCGTTGCCGGGATGCCGAGTTGATCGAGCCGGCGCTCGAGGTTGCGCGTGCAGTGATGCGTCGCTGCCTCGATGACACCGCCCACCGCGATCTGATCGGCGTAGATGACGGTGTCGCCGCCGATCCCCGCACCGGTGAGCCGGTCGTGCGGGCCGGGCAGGCCGGTACCCGAGCTGATGTAGATCGACTTCCCGCGGAGCTTGCCGGCGTTGACCACCGGATCGTGCTCTCGCCACGCCGGCGACCCGATCGGCCCCCAGATGTTGGTCACGTCGCCACCACCGCGGAGTTCGACCACCGCCTGGATCGCCAGCCGGCCGACGTCGGTGCTCGTTTCCGCGCAGCCGCTGTACGACGCGACCGCGGTGTAGAGATCGGGAGCGGCTTCGGCAAGGCTCAGCGCCGAGGTTCCCGCCATCGAGATACCCGCGATGGCGTTGACCCCGGTGGTGTTGAGTTCGCCGTCGATGACCGGCGGGAGTTCCTTGGTCAGGAAGGTCGTCCATTTGTTGCGGCCGAGGACCGGGTCCACATTCACCCAATCGGTGTAATAGCTGTACGCACCGCGCATGGGGACGACGACGTTGACATTCTTGTCATCGACGAAGTCGACGATATCGGTCTGCTCGAACCAATGACCGTTTCCCTCGCCGCCACCGGCGCCATTCAACAAATAGAGCGTGGGTCGGGGTGTCGACCTGTCCGCAGGGACCAGCACGCGGACCGGGACATCTCGTCTCATCGATGCCGAATGTACGGCAAGGTCGAGGACACGACCTTGCGCGACGGCTTCGGCCAGCCGCTCGACACGGGCCGCATGCACCCCGTCATCAGCCGAAGCCGTCGACGGGATGGCAAGGGCGGCAACAGTTGTCAAGACAGAGACCAGCGCAACGGTCAGGCGTCGGTGGCGGTCACCGCCAACAGCAGACATCAGTGTCCCTTCAACTGACTTCAACCGCGCCACGGTCTCGACAACGGAATACGAACGAAGAGGAATCGATCCGGATACGTCGGACGATACTCAACATCGTGGGATGCGTCCGCTTTATGTCGGAGACGAGACACGAATTGGGGGGTCGACCACCACGTAATAGCGTTCTGCAATCATCGGTTCGCTATGACAAGCCACCGAATTCACCCACACGGGCCACGCTTCCCGATCCCGTCCGGCCATGCGGTCTCTACCGGCACCGGGAACATCGTCCGCGGGTTCTGCAGGAGTGCGGGTGGCAACACGGACGCACGTGCCAATGTCCCGGTCCACCGGACGCGCCGTCGATGCGGTGCGAGAGTCTTTCCCCGCCTGGTGAATTCGTAGTCACCCTCGATCTCCCCGAGCCGAAGGATCTCGGGGTCGTCGGGATCGACGACCGCCACCTCGTCACCGGGGGTCAGGTCGTCGACGAACGACGCGAGGACGCGGAGGTCCTTGCCCGGCCGTCGTCCCGGGCTGCACTCCTTGAGCAGGGCGCGCAGACCATCGGCGGTCGCCATCGCGGCGTCGGCGTCGATGCCGGACTCCGCGCCGAGACCGACGATGTCGCGGCGGCGGAATTCGTCGTACTGCTCCGTCGACGAGGCCCGGATGATCCATACCGTTCGCCCCCGGTCGTCCGGGTCGGGGACCGTCGCGGGAGGTCCCGGCCAGAAGTACGGGAGGTCATCGGGGACGTCGCCGAATTCGCCGACGTAGAAGTCCGGGTCCTTGCGCAGCAACGCCGAACGGTGGCTGCGATGAAGACGGTCGTCGCCCAGCCACGGAGGCATGAGACCGGCGTCGGCGAGATCCGACTGGGACACGCCCACCGCCTCGGGAGCGAACTCGGCGATCATCGCGGCCGTGGTGTCCGCGCGTCCCCCACGTAGCCAGACGTCGACGAACGCGAGGCCGTAGGAGACGAGGGCGGCAGTGTGCCCACGCCACATGGTGACCGCCGGATGGTTGCCCCAGCCGTAGTCGTACAGCTCGAGTGCACGCAGGATTTGCAGTGTCTCCACGCGCTGCTTGCCGAGCCGCGCGGGGTCGAGGGCCTCGGCGGATCGCCGGAAGTCCGGGTACGGCAGGAACGTCTGCATCACGCAGCCTTACCCGCGGAGCCCGGCGGTCCACACACGATCAGTCCGCGTGGACCTTTTCCAGGACCTGGGTGAAGGTCTCGGCGGGCTGAGCGCCGGACACCCCGTACTTGCCGTTGAAAACGTAGAACGGAACGCCGCTGATCCCGTAGGCCCGCGCCTGGTCGATGTCCGCGGCGACCGCGTCGGCATGGTCACCGGACTCCAGAGCGGCCAGCACCGCGTCGCGGTCCAGCCCGACCTCGGCGGCCAGGTCCGCGATCTCGGCGGGACGGCCGACGTGCCGGCCCTGCTCGAAGTACGCCCTGAACAGTCGTTCCGCCAGCTCGAGCTGGCGCCCGTGGGCTCGCGCGAAGTGCAGCGCCTCATGGGCCTTCAGGGTCTTGGTGTGCTGGAGGCGGTCGAAGTCGTAGTCGAGCCCGGCGTCGGCCGCGATCCCGCGGACCTGCTCGAGCATCCCCTCGACCTGCGCGGCGGGCATCCCCTTGTGCCGCACGAGGAAGTCGATCTCCGAGCCCTCGAAGTCGACGGGCGTGTCGGGGGCGAGTTCGAAGCTGCGATAGGTCACCTCGACGTCGTCGCGGCCCGCGAACCCGGCGAGACCCGCCTCGAAGCGCCGCTTCCCGATGAAGCACCAGGGACACGCGATGTCGGACCAGATGTCGACTGTGATGGGAGAGGCCATGCCGTCTTCAACTCCCTTCGACCGCGCCGCATTCCGGGCGCTCCCGGCAGGTTCGGAGAAAGCGGTTGAGAGACAACAGAACCGGCCCACTCCCGAAGGAGTGGACCGGTCCCGTTGAGATGTCAGAGCGTGTCGCTCCGAGGTGGAGAGCTCAGGCTCAGAAGCCCATGCCGCCCATCTCGTCGCCACCCGGCATCGCCGGAGCAGCGTTCTTCTCGGGCTTGTCGGCGACGACGGCCTCGGTGGTAAGGAACAGAGCCGCGATCGAGGCTGCGTTCTGCAGCGCCGAGCGGGTGACCTTCACCGGGTCGTTGATGCCGGCAGCCAGCAGGTCCTCGTACTCACCGGTGGCGGCGTTGAGGCCGGTGCCGGTGGGCGAGTTCAGGACCTTGTCGGCGACGACACCCGGCTCGAGGCCGGCGTTGACGGCGATCTGCTTGGCCGGAGCCGAGAGCGCGACGCGGACGATGTTGGCGCCGGTGGCCTCGTCACCCTCGAGCGAGAGAGCGTCGATGGCCGGCTCCGACTGCAGCAGGGCCACGCCACCACCGGCGACGATGCCCTCTTCGACGGCAGCCTTGGCGTTGCGCACAGCGTCTTCGATGCGGTGCTTGCGCTCCTTGAGCTCGACCTCGGTGGCCGCGCCCGCCTTGATGACCGCAACACCGCCGGCCAGCTTGGCCAGACGCTCCTGCAGCTTCTCACGGTCGTAGTCGGAGTCGCTGTTCTCGATCTCGCCACGGATCTGGGCCACGCGACCGGCGATGGCGTCGGGATCGCCCGCGCCCTCGACGATGGTGGTCTCGTCCTTGGTGACGACGACCTTGCGGGCGGTGCCGAGCAGCTCGACGCCGGCGCTCTCGAGCGAGAGACCGACCTCTTCGCTGATGACCTCGCCACCGGTGAGGATGGCGATGTCGGCCAGCATGGCCTTGCGGCGGTCACCGAAGCCCGGAGCCTTGACGGCGACGGACTTGAAGGTGCCCTTGAGCTTGTTGACGACCAGGGTCGAGAGGGCTTCGCCCTCGACGTCCTCGGCGATGATCAGCAGCGGCTTGCCGGCCTGGATGACCTTCTCCAGCAGCGGCAGCAGGTCCTTGATGGTCGAGACCTTGCCCGAGACCAGCAGGATGTACGGGTCGTCGAGGACGGCTTCCTGACGGTCGGCGTCGGTGACGAAGTAGCCCGAGATGTAGCCCTTGTCGAAGCGCATGCCCTCGGTGAGCTCGAGCTGCAGGCCGAAGGTGTTGGACTCCTCGACCGTGATGACGCCTTCCTTGCCGACCTTGTCCATCGCCTCGGCGATGAGCTCGCCGATCGAGGGGTCGCCGGCCGAGATACCGGCGGTGGCAGCGATCTGCTCCTTGGTCTCGACCTCCTTGGCGCTCTTCAGCAGCGACTCGGTGACGGCCTCGACGGCCTTCTCGATGCCGCGCTTCAGACCCAGCGGGTTGGCGCCGGCAGCGACGTTGCGCAGACCCTCACGGACGAGAGCCTGGGCCAGCACGGTGGCGGTGGTGGTGCCGTCGCCCGCGACGTCGTCGGTCTTCTTGGCGACTTCCTTGACCAGCTCGGCGCCGATCTTCTCGTAGGGATCCTCCAGCTCGATCTCCTTGGCGATGGAAACACCATCGTTGGTGATCGTGGGGGCGCCCCACTTCTTCTCCAGAACGACGTTGCGACCCTTGGGTCCCAACGTCACCTTGACGGCGTCGGCGAGGCTGTTGAGGCCCCGCTCGAGGCCGCGACGGGCCTCTTCGTCGAACGCGATTTGCTTGGCCATGGGTAAGTGATCCTCCGAAGGGGGTGACACTAGGTTCGTATGGCCGGACTCGGTGCCCGCGACGGACGACCGGTGTGTCATTCGGTACCGATCTCACCGTCCCGACCTGGCACTCACAGCTCGCGAGTGCCAACGTCCGTTTTAGCACTCGCCCCTGCCGAGTGCAAGGTTGCGGCGGGCCCGACGCCACCGCATTCACCCGGCCGGCCGTCGCGGCCCCCGTTAGGTTGTGGACATGTCTCTCGCGTCCAGGGCGTTCCGGTTCGGGGTCAACATGCTCGCGGTGGACAGCGGCGCGTCGTGGCAGCGACGAGCGCAGCACGTCGAGGAGCTCGGCTTCGATGTCCTGCTGGTCCCCGATCACCTGGGCATCCCGAGCCCCTGGCCTGCACTCGCGACGGCTGCCGCCGCGACCGAGAGCCTCCGGGTGGGCCCTTTCGTCCTCAACGCCGCGTTCACCAACCCCACACTGCTCGCACGCGACGTCGCGACCGTCGACCAACTGTCCCACGGTCGCGTCGAGCTCGGATTGGGCACCGGCTACGTCAAGGAGGAGTTCGAGTCGGCGGGAATCGAATTCCTGCCGGCGGGTCGCCGGGTCGACCATCTGGGCGACACCGTGGCGCGGACGATGTCGCTGCTGGCCGACCCCGACCACACCCCGCGTCCGGTGCAGGAGCGCGTACCGCTGCTCCTCGGAGGGAACGGCGACCGCGTGCTCCGGATGGCCGCCGAGCACGCCGACATCGTCGGGTTCACCGCGGCACGCACGGGTCGCAACGGCGACCTCGAGCCGCTGTCGGCGGACGACTTCGCCGAACGCGTCGCATTCGCCCGTGCCGCGGCCGGTGACCGCGCCGGGACCATCGAGTGGAACCTGCTGATGCAGATCGTCGTGGTCACCGACGACGCGACCGGCGTCGCCGAGGAGAACATCGAGAAGTGGGAACTGTCGATGAGTCCACAGGAGTTTCTCGATCTGCCGTCGATCCTCATCGGCACCGCCGCCGACATCGCCGACCGGCTCGTCGAACTCCGCGAGACCACCGGGATCAGTTACCTCACGGTCCTCGAACCGGTGCTCGAGCAGTTCGCCCCGGTTATCGAGCTCCTACGCGGCGTCGACGCGCGGGCGGAGTGGTAGCGGCGTCATTCGGCTCGCCGAAGCGGGCTGACGGTCTCCCGGGATCCGGATAGGGTCGGCGGAGTGGAGTTCCTGCTGATCATCGTCGTGGCACTGCTCGCGATCATCGCGGTGGTCGTCATCTTCAACTTCCTGGGCAACCGCCGGGCCCGGCAGGCCGAGGCCGACGCCCTGCGCGACCGCACCTACCGGCCCGGGGACCCGTTCTCCTCGGCCGACGACGACTCGGTCTACGGCGATCCGCGTCAGCTGAAGCCCGGGGACCTCGTCGAGCTGCGCGGAGAGACCTACGCGGTCCGCGGCACGCTGCGGCTCACCCAGGAGGGCTACACCTGGACCGAGAACTTCCTCGACACCGGGCTCGGAACCAAGGCGTGGATCTCGGTCGAGGACGATCCCGACCTGGAGGTCGTGCTGTGGCACGAACTGTCCGGCGTCGTCTCCGAGCCCGGGCCCGACACGGTCGAGGTCGACGGCCGTCGCTATCACTCCGAGGAGGCCGGCAACGCCCGGTTCACCTCGGCGGGCACGACCGGGGTCGCGACATCCGGCCGGATGGCGTACCACGACTATCAGGCGGGCGAGGACCGCTTGTCCTTCGAGAACTACGGCAGCGGGTGGGAATGCGCGCGCGGCGAACTCCTCACCCGGGCCGAGTACCGGATCTTCCCCGGCAACCCCACCGATCAGACCCCCTGAGCGACGAAGGACTGCGAGACACATGTCAGAACAGCCCGGCGAACTCAGTGCATCCGTCACCCGGCTCCCCGTCGCGTACGCCGACACGAGTGCCGCTCAGCTCGGCTTCTCGCTCGACGCCCCGCTGCAGGAGCCCCTGGCCCGGGAGGACGGGGAGATCGACGGCATCACGGTGTCGGTCCGCCTGCTCGGTGCCAGCCACCAGGTCGTCGTCGACGACGGCGCGCAACGCATCTGCGAGACCGTCGCATGTCTGCCCGAGGTGACCTCGGCCCTGCCGGAGAGCCTCCAGGACAGCGGCTACCTCTTCAGCTCCCGGGTCGAACGAGCCGACGCCGACCGATTGGCCGCGCTCGTCGAGCAACTCGGCGTCCGCGTCACCGAACAGATGGCGGCGGGTAATCCGAGCCTGATGGGCGTCTTTCCCGGGGATCCCCACGCGGTGACCGCCATCGTCTCCGAGCTGTCGGCGGACTCGATCTCGTGGCACACCTGGCACACCTACCCGCAGGCCGGTGAGGTGGTCATCACGACCAGCGTGATCCACCGCGGGGCGGCAACCGCATGACCTACCCGCCGCCCGGCAACCACCCACCGTCCCCGGACGAACCGGCGCCCGATCCGCGCCGCCGTCTCAACCGGATCCGCAACATCATCATCGGCGTCATCGTGGTGATCACGATCTTCGCGTTGGTCGGCGCGTGCGGCGCCCGAGCCCTGCGCGGCGGCGGACTGGGCGGTTCGGCACGCGATCACATCGCGCAGAACTACGAGCGCAACACCGGCCTCGACGAAGGGGATGTGGACGCCTACGTGGCCGAGGGCACGCCCGCCGAGGTGGCCGACGAGATCCGCGACGCCGAGCGCCCCACCGACCAGCGCGCCGGTGCCTCCGGAACGGGCAATGTCGCGGGCACCCAGTTCCTCCAGTACCCCGACTACCTGGTCGCCCTGTTCCCGTACGCCGCCAACCAGACCCGTGTGATGCTGAGCCGCGACTACCGGTCGGGCTACAACCGGTACCACAACTACGTCGGCGCCTTCTGGGTCCCGACGCCCGGATATTCCGGCAGCGGGAGCAGCAACCGCGGCGGCGGCAGTGGAGGTGGCGGCAAATGACTGCCCTTCAGAGTTCTCGCGATCGATCCCCCCAGACCGAAACCACGGCCCGACCCCACGGAGACGACCATGCTCGCTGACATGACCGAGAACGCCTACGCCGCAGGTGCCTACGCGGGTGTCGGAGTGATCCTGATGATCGTGTCCTTCGCGATCGTCGACCTGTTGACCCCGGGCAAGCTGCGTCAACAGGTCTGGTCCGAACGCAACCGCAATGCCGGAATCCTGGTCGGCGCCAACCTCTTCGCGGTCGCGATCATCGTGACCGCCGCCATCGTGGCCAGCGAGGGCCGCCTGCTCGAGGGACTCACCTACACGGTGGTCTACTCGGCGATCGGCCTGGTCGTGATGGGGGTGACCTTCCTGGTCATCGACGCGCTCACCCCCGGCAAACTCGGCGAGATCCTCGTGCAGCCGGAAAGCCATCCGGCGGTGTGGGTGCAGGCCATCGCGCACATCGGGGTGGCCATCATCATCGCCGCTTCCATCCTGTGACGACCGTCTTCCTGTGACACTCACGGACACCACGACCGAACCGCTCTCCGCGCGACCACGCTTCGCCCGCTCCGCACTGCTGGCCGTGGTGTTCGTCTGCGCCGCCTGCGGTCTGGTGTACGAGCTGGCGCTGGTCTCCCTGGGTTCCTTCCTGATCGGCAACACCGCGACACAGGCGTCGATCGTCCTCGCGGTGATGGTGTTCGCGATGGGTGTCGGCTCACTCGCCGCGAAGCCGCTGCAACCCCATTCGGTCACCTCGTTCGCGGTCATCGAGTTGCTGCTCGCACTTCTGGGTGGCCTGTCGGTGATGGCGCTCTACGCCGCATTCGCCTACCTGGAGCTCTACACGCCCGCCCTCATCGTGGTGGCGTTCGTCCTCGGCGTCCTCATCGGGGCCGAGATCCCACTGTTGATGGTGCTGCTGCAGCGGATTCGACGCCAGGAACCGGGCGCCGCCGTCGCGGACATGTTCGCCGTCGACTACATCGGCGCACTGATCGGCGGCCTCTGCTTCCCGTTCCTGTTGCTGCCGTTGTTCGGCCAGCTGCGGGGCGCGCTCGTGGTGGGACTGGTCAATGCCGCGGCCGGCTGCTTCCTGGTCTTCGTCATCTTCCGGAAGTCGTTGAGCCGCAGCCACCTCGTCCTGCTGTCCGCCGGAGCGCTGGCGGTGGTCGCGGCGCTCGTGGCCGGCCTGCTGTTGTCGGCCCGGTTCGAGGTGACGGCGCGGCAGGCGCTCTACCGCGACCCGATCGTCGCGGCCGCCCGCAGCGCCTACCAGGACATCGTGATCACCGAGAAGTCCACCGGCGCAGGTCCCGACACCCGCCTCTACCTCAACGGCGATCTGCAGTTCTCCTCGATCGACGAGCACCGCTATCACGAGGCGCTCGTCCATCCGGCGATGTCGGGTGCGCACTCGTCGGTGCTCGTACTCGGCGGCGGGGACGGCCTCGCGCTGCGCGAGGTACTCCGATATCCCGATGCGCGGGACGTGACGCTCGTCGAACTCGACCCGGAGATGATCCGCCTCGCCCGGACAGACCCGCGCCTGACATCCCTCAACCGGGGCTCGATGACCGACCGGCGGGCAGAGGTGGTGACCGCGGACGCGTTCACCTGGTTGCGCCAGACCGGCCGCCGCTTCGACGTGGTCATCGTCGACATGCCCGATCCGGACGACTCCGCCACCGCGAAGCTGTACTCCACCGAGTTCTACGCCCTCGTCCGAGCGCACCTGGCCGACAACGGCCGCGTCGTGGTGCAGGCGGGCTCGCCGTACTTCGCACCGAAGTCGTTCTGGTGCATCGCCTCCACCATGCGCGAGGCCGGACTTCCGGCGACGCCGTACCACGTCGACGTGCCGGCCTTCGGCGACTGGGGTTTTCACCTCGCGGGCACCCGAGGACCCATCAGCCCGACGGTGAACGCGCCTGGACCACTACGTTTCCTGAGTGCAGAACAGTTGACGGCAGCCACTGTCTTCCCCCTCGATCGGCAGCCACTCGACCTTCCGCCGTCGACTCTGATGGACCCGCGCATCCTGCGGTACGCACAGGGCGAGTGGGCCACCTACTGAACGTTGCCGAGCGTGACGCGCTTCGCCTCGAGGAACTCCCACAGTTCGAGTTCCCTTGCGCGGTCGTAACTCTCGGCCGATGATGAAGCGACTCGTCCGCGGTCGAGGTAGGCCCCCGATTCCGCGGACGGCGTGCCGAGGATCGCATCGCCGAGACGCCGTCCCGCGACCGGAACCCGGTCGAGAAGTCCCATCAGCGCGAAGACCGGAAGCATCCGGCGGTTCGCGAAGCGCTCCACCACCCCGGCGTCCCGTGCGAGATCCGTCCCCGGCACGTAAGCCGGGTTGTAGGAGACGATCTCGACGCCGTCGGGCAATCGGCGCGACCACTCGTGGACGAGGTGGACGGCCGCGAGTTTGCTCGTCGAGTACGCGGTTCGCCCGGACGCGGGGAGCGCGCCGCCGAAGGCGCCCGGCCGCGCCAGTTGCGCCGGAGACATCCACCGCGGCGCGGGGACCATTCCGAGGTTGTGCCTCAGATCCCCGAAATGCGTGTCGCTCACGGTGATCGTGATCCGTGAGCCGCGGATGAAGCGGTCGGCCAGATCGCCGATCAGCAGATGGTCGGCGAGCACGTTCACCGCGAACGTCGCCTCGAGACCGTCCGCAGTCGTGTGCTGGTCGTCGACGAACTGGATGCCGGCATTGCCGGCGAGGCCTCGGAGCGGCGGCAGCGTCGCGTCGTCGAGTAACCGCCCGATGATCGCGGCGGCCGAACGCGTGCTGCGCATGTCGGCGAGGTCGGCGTCGACGATGGTCAGTCGGTCGCCGACGTCACCGAAGTCATCGGCGAATCCGGTCGGCCCGCCGCCGCGGGCGAGGAGGACGAGATGGCAGTCGGGCACTTCCGCCAGGACGTGCCGTGCGGCGACGCGCCCGATACCGCGGGTCGCCCCGGTCATCACGAGCGTCCAGGGGTTCGAGTCGATCTGCGTCGAGTCCATCGCGGCTCCCATTTCAGTTGACATTGTCAACTCAAGACAAGCCCTCTCGGTTGACGATGTCAACTATGGTGTGGGCATGCCCACCCGAGCCGAGAGCGCGGCCCAGACGCGCGAGGCGCTCCTCGATGCCGCCGCAGCGCTCCTCGACATCGGAGGCCCAGACGCGGTCACGCTGCGCGAGGTCGGCAACGGCGCGGGCGTTTCACGGTCGGCCCCCTACCGGCACTTCGCCGACAAGGACGCACTGCTCGCCGCGCTGGCGAGCCAGGCGTGGGAGGTCGTCGCCGGCGGGCTCGACGCCATCGTCGCCGACGCCGGACTCGACCCCGAGGACGCACTCCGCACCGCTCTGCGCGCCCTGTCCGACCTCGGCGTCGGACGCCCGCACCTGTATCGCCTCATGTTCGCGACCCCTGCGGGCGCACCCGCCATCCCGGCGGCCGCCCGAGCCCAGGACGGCCTGATGAACCTGGTGGGTCGCGTCATCGGCCCCGACGCCGAGCGGGATGCGGCCCGTCACCACGCCGCACTGTTGCTGGCGACGGCACACGGCGTCACCGAACTCGACATCCACGGCCACCTGCCGCCGGAGAAGTGGCACGCCGACCGCTACCGCCTCATCGACCTCGCCGTGTCGACCACCGCGGCCTCGCGCGGCACGGCGACCGGCATCCGGAGCTGAGGCGCCATGTCGAGCGAAGTCGCGATCGTCGGGTCGGTCCTGCTGCTGATCATGGTCCTCGGTCTCGTCGTGCTGGTCCGGACGCGCCGCCAGGTCACCACACCCACCGAACGCGCGGTGCACATGGCGTTGCACACCGCGTCGCTGGCGGCGCGATCGCTGCGCACCGGGCTCTCCGAGGACTCGGCGCGCGAAGCTCTCCCCCACCTGCGCACACTGACCTCGGCAGAGGCCGTCGCCCTGTTCGACGACGAGCCGCGGCGCCTCGCCCACGACCCGGACGACGACGCGATCTGGGATCCCGACATGCTGCGCGAGGCCGACCGTGCCGCCGCGTCCGCGACCGGTGATCAGCGTCGTGTCCTGATGTCCGACCCGTGCGGCGCGGAGTCACCGGTGCGGGCCCTCATCGCGCAGCCACTCGTCGCCAGTGAGGTCAACCTGGGTGTCCTCGTCGTCGCCACGACCCGTCGTCCGGGTCCGGGCATGCTCGGTGCCGTCGCCGAGGTCGCCCGCTACGTGTCGAGCCAGATCGAGTTGGCCGAACTCGATGCGTCCCGCGCCCGCCTCGACCGGGCCGAGGTGCTCGCGCTGCGCGCACAGATCAGCCCGCACTTCATCTACAACGCCCTCAACACGATCGCCTCGTTCGTCCGCACCGACCCCGACCGCGCCCGTGAACTCGTGCTCGACTTCGCCGACTTCACCCGCTACTCGTTCCGCGCGAGCGGCGAATACACCGTCCTGGCGGACGAATTGCGCAACATCGACCGCTACCTCACCCTCGAGCGGGCCCGGTTCGGCAACTCACTCGACGTGCGACTCCACGTCGCGCCGGAGGTCCTGAACGTCGTCGTACCGTTCCTCGCACTGCAGCCGCTGGTGGAGAACGCGGTCCGTCACGGACTCGCGTCGAAGGGCGGCGGCACCATCAAGATCACCGCGGCCGACGAGGGCACCGACTGCGTCATCACCGTCGAGGACGACGGCGTCGGCATGGACCCCGAACTCCTGCGCAGCGGTGCGCTCGACGCGTTGGACCACAGCGACGGCGCCCATGTCGGGCTCACCAACGTCGATCATCGTCTCCGGGCCGCCTTCGGCAACGACTACGGACTGGTGGTCGAGACGGCCGTCGGCGCGGGCACCAAGGTGGGCATGCGGGTACCGAAGTTCCGGGCCGGCATCCGGGCCCAGAAGCCCGTTCGCCGGGTCTCGAGCGAGTCGCCGCCAGACGTTGCCGGCGGTTCCGATCTGTGATGCGGACCACGCGGTACGATCCTCGTGTCCGTCGTCGGACGTCAGGCGCAGTCGGTCGGGAGGTGATGGATGTCCGGGCTGGTGGTGCTCGCCGTCGACGACGAATCCCCGGCTCTCGACGAACTCCGTTACCTCCTGGACCGGCAGGATGATGTCGCCGAGGTCCACACCGCAACGGATGCGACCGGCGCGCTCCGCGAACTCAACTCCCGCCGGGTCGACGCGATCTTCCTCGACATCAACATGCCGGGACTGTCGGGACTCGAACTCGCCGGCGTCCTCGCCAAGTACGCGCAGCCCCCGGTGATCGTGTTCGTCACCGCTCACGAGGACAAGGCGGTCGACGCCTTCGAGGTCGGCGCCATCGACTATCTGCTGAAACCGCTCCGCGAGGAACGACTCGCCCAGGCGATCGCACGCGTCCGCGCCGGCCTCGACGCCCGTACTCAGCCCGCCGAGACGACTCCCACCCCCGCCACCCAGGGTGAGCCGCGCGCCGCCTCTGACGACGTGATCCCGGTCGAGATGAGTGGGGTGACCTCGCTGGTCCGGCGTGATTCGATCTCCTGGGTCGAAGCGGTCGGCGATTACGCCCGACTCCACGCCGAGTCCGGCGCCCACCTGGTCCGAATCCCGCTGTCGACCCTCGAATCACGCTGGCAGGACAAGGGATTCGCACGTGTCCACCGTTCCTACCTGGTGGCCTTGCCCATGGTCACCGGACTGCGGAGCAGCGGCAGCGGGACACTCGTCAGCATCCGCGCGAACGGGGCATCGGAGGCGGTGGAACTCCCGGTCAGCCGTCGTCAGGTCCGCGACCTGAAGGACCGGCTCATCCGGGACCCGTTGCGCCAGTACCGCTCCCCCACCGGTCGCGGCGATGTCTGAGAACCCTCCGCAGCGTGAACGGGTGGTCCTCGCGTCGCGGCGGGGCGCCCGGATGGTCCGCACCCGCGTGGAGGTCCAGGAGCAGACCGAGGTCGGCGACGCGCTGGTGCGCGGGCTGATGCGGGCTCAGCTCGGGCTGGCGTTGCGCCTCGGCGGGAGCCTCCTCGTCGTCGTGGTGGCGATTCCCCTCCTCGCCGTGCTGTTCCCGAGCGTGGCCGAGACGACGATCTTCGGTATCCGGATCACCTGGATCGTGCTCGGACTCCTCGCCTATCCCGTGCTGTACCTGACCGGGCTCCTGTACGTGCGACTGGCCGAACACGCCGAACGCGACTTCATGAACCTCGTCGACGACGACCCCGGCGATCCGGACGGGCCGTGACCGGCGTCGACGTGCTGACCGCGGTGGGACTGTTCGCCGCGGCGATCGCGACGATCGCGGTCGGGGCGTGGGGCGGCCGGTTCTCCCGGACCACGTCGGATTTCCTGGTGGCCTCACGTACCGTCGGCCCGCGCTGGAACGCCGCTGCCGTATCGGGTGAATACCTCTCGGCGGCATCGTTTCTCGGTGTGGCCGGTCTCGTCGCGAAGTACGGGGCCGACGCGCTGTGGTACCCCGTGGGTTTCACCGCCGGATACCTCGGACTGTTGCTGTTCGTCGCTGCACCGTTGCGTCGTTCCGGCGCCTACACCGTGCCCGACTTCGCCGAGTTCCGGCTCTCCTCCTCCACCGTGCGCAAGACCGCGATGGTGGTCGTGGTCGTCGTCTGCGTGCTGTACCTCATCCCCCAGTTCCAGGGCGCGGGACTCACCCTCAACATCCTGCTCGGCGCGCCGGTGTGGACCGGAGCGGTCGGCGTCGGACTCATCGTGATCGTGAACGTCGTCGGTGGCGGGATGCGATCGATCACCTTCGTGCAGGCATTCCAGTACTGGCTCAAGCTGACCGCGATCGCGATCCCCGCCCTGGTGCTCATCGGGGTCTTCGCCAACGATCCGGCACGCGTGGGTGAGCCCGCGCCACCCCGGGTCACGACCGCCACCACCGTCGACGTCACGACCGACGTGTCGGTCACCGTCGCCGAGACCAGAGGCGTACGCGTCACCGGCACACTCGACGGCGCTCCCGTGGTCGACGCGCCGATCCCGGCCCCGGGCGGTCACGTCATCTCCGCCGGCTCGGTGATCGAACTCGATGCCGGGGCGGCCACCCCGGTGGTCGCGGGAGCCCCGGTGCACGGCAACGATTGGGTCACCCCCGGCGGCGGTTTCGGCGACCGCCATCCGCTGTTCCAGGTGCTCTCCCTGATCCTCGCCACCTTCCTCGGCGTGATGGGCCTGCCGCACGTGCTCGTGCGCTTCTACACCAACCCGGACGGCCGCACGGCCCGTCGAACGGCGCTCGCGGCGATCGCCCTGCTGTCGCTGTTCTATCTGTTCCCCGTCCTGCTCGGGGTGTTCGCGCGCCTCTACGTACCCGAACTGCTGATCACCGGCACCTCCGACGCCGCAGTCCTGCTCCTTCCGAGCGCGGCGGTCGGCGGTCTGGCCGGACAGATCCTCGCGGCCCTGGTGGCAGCCGGCGCCATCGCAGCCTTCCTCGCCACGTCGTCGGGCCTGTTGGTGTCCGTGGCCGGCGCGCTGGCGACGGACGTCCTCCGCGGACGCGTCCGCGACTTCCGCATCGCAGCGGTCATCGGCGGGGCGATCCCGATCGCTCTCTCGCTGGCGGCGGGATCCCTCGAACTGTCCCGGACCGTCGGGCTGGTGTTCGCGGTCGCGGCGTCGACGCTGTGTCCGTTGCTCGTGCTGGGGATCTGGTGGCGGGGTCTCACCGCAACCGGTGCGATCGCCGGTCTGGTGGTCGGCGGGTTGTCGTCGGGTTCGGCGGCGTCGCTCGCCATCGCCGGGGTGATCGACGACGACGTCCTCGGCGGATGGGCGGCCGCGCTGGCCGGTTATCCGGGTGCCGTCACCGTGCCGCTCGCTTTCGGCACGATGGTGCTGGTCAGCCTCGCCACCCGACGACGGCTGCCCGGCGACCTCGCACGGACGTTCGCACGCATGCACGTTCCCGAACGCGTCGGGATGGGCGTGGACCGTCTACCCGGTCGGACCGTCGACACGCCGCTCGCCGATCGGCAGACGGACCGCGGCGACGCCTGACCGTTCACCGTTCGTCGGATTTGAACGACCGTCCGTCGCACAGACGACGACCTTCGGCGTGTGACCCACGCCACCTGATTGCGGTGTGATCTGAGCCTCAATCAGGCTGTCTCCGAAGAGCCATCACAGTGGGGCTCCACCACCGTGGCCCCATCACCTTGGAGGACAGTGTGTCGAACATCGACCAACCAGCAGCGGCACCACCGCATGCGCCGACGGGCGAGCAGTTCATCGAGATGCAGAACAGCCCTCAGTTCCAGGAACTGAAGGCACGGCTGCGCAAGTTCATCTTCCCGATGACCGCGTTCTTCCTGATCTGGTACGCGGTCTACGTGCTCCTCGGCGCTTTCGCGCATGACTTCATGTCGATTCAGGTCTGGGGCAACATCAATGTCGGCCTGATCCTCGGACTCTTGCAGTTCGTGACCACGTTCGTCATCACCGGCCTGTATGTGCGCTTCGCGAACCGCGAACTCGACCCGCGCGCCGAGGCCATCCGCAACGAGATGGAAGGCGGTCCGTCGCTGTGAACAGCTCCGTACACACCACCACGCTCGCCGCCACCGTCGGCAGTCCGGCCGCCAACATCGCGATCTTCGCCGCGTTCGTGGCGATCACGATGTACATCGTCATCCGGGCGAGCAAGAACAACAACTCCGCCGCGGACTTCTTCACCGGTGGCCGTGGCTTCTCCGGACCGCAGAACGGGATCGCCATCGCCGGCGACTACCTGTCGGCGGCCAGCTTCCTCGGTATCGCCGGTGCCATCGCGGTCTACGGCTACGACGGCTTCCTCTACTCCATCGGCTTCCTCGTCGCCTGGCTGGTGGCTCTGCTGCTCGTCGCCGAATTGCTGCGCAACACCGGCAAGTTCACGATGGCCGACGTCCTCAGCTTCCGCCTGAAGCAGCGGCCGGTCCGTCTCGCGGCGGCCATCTCGACCTTGGCCGTCTCGCTGTTCTACCTGCTCGCCCAGATGGCCGGTGCCGGTGGCCTCGTCGCCCTGCTCCTCGACATCGAGGGCCGCGTGGGACAGTCGATCGTGATCGCCGTGGTCGGCGCGCTGATGATCGTCTACGTCCTCATCGGCGGCATGAAGGGCACCACCTGGGTGCAGATCATCAAGGCGGTACTGCTCATCAGCGGTGCGGCGATCATGACCTTCATCGTCCTCGCCAAATTCGGCATGAACCTGTCGTCGATCCTCGGCTCGGCCCAGGACGCCATCTCCGGCTCGGCGAGCGAAAAGGTGGCCGCCCGTGACGTTCTCGCGCCCGGCGCCCAGTACGGCGGTTCGCTGGAATCGAAGATCAACTTCCTCTCGCTGGCCATCGCGCTGGTCCTCGGCACCGCGGGCCTGCCGCACGTGCTGATGCGTTTCTACACCGTGCCGACCGCGAAAGAGGCTCGTAAGTCGGTGGTCTGGGCGATCGCGCTCATCGGCGCCTTCTACCTGTTCACCTTGGTCCTGGGTTACGGCGCAGCCGCTCTGGTCGGTCCGGACAAGATCCTCGCCGCCGCCGGCGGACAGAATGCGGCGGCACCGCTGCTGGCGTTCGAGATCGGCGGCGTGGTGCTCCTCGGCATCATCTCGGCGGTCGCCTTCGCCACGATCCTCGCCGTCGTCGCCGGTCTGGCGATCACCGCGTCGGCGTCCTTCGCCCATGACATCTACGCGTCGGTCATCAAGCGCAACAGGGTGAGTGAGGACGACCAGGTTCGCGTCTCGCGCTACACCGTCGTCGTGCTCGGCGTGCTCGGCATCATCCTGGGCATCCTGGCCAACGGGCAGAACATCGCCTTCCTCGTGGCACTGGCCTTCGCCATCGCCGCGGCGGCGAACCTGCCGACGATCGTGTACTCGCTCTACTGGAAGCGGTTCAACACCCGCGGCGCACTGTGGAGCATGTACGGCGGCCTGATCTCCACGATCGTGCTGATCGTCTTCTCGCCGGCCGTCTCCGGTTCGTCGACCGCGATGATCCCCGGCGCCGACTTCGCCTGGTTCCCGCTGGCCAACCCCGGCATCGTCTCGATCCCGCTCGCCTTCGTCCTCGGCATCATCGGCACGCTGACCAGCCCGGCGGACACCGGCACGCCCGAGCGCAATGCGGAGATGGAGGTTCGCTCGCTCACCGGCATCGGCGCGGAGAAGGCAGTGCAGCACTAGCCTTTCCGGCAGACCCACCCCTTTTCGGCAGAATCACCACCCTCCGAGGTGGTGATTTTGCCGATCAGGGGTGGGTTTGTCAGCGTCATCGGAGCGCGAGGACGTCGACCCTCTCGGTGTCCCGCGGTTCGCGATCATCACGCACACACGTCGCCAGCACCGAACCCGGGACCACGAGAACCCCTCCCGCGTCCTCGCCGCACGGTGATGGTCGTCGAGTCACCTGACCGGCGGGGTCGACGATCGCGAGCCATCGGTCCCAACTCCGAAATCCGGAGTCTCCGACACTCATTCCCACGATGTCCTCGCCCACCCGCGACCATCGCTGAGTCGGGATGACGGCCTCGGTCTCTCCGAGGTAGTGGACCACCCCCGGGATTTCGCGCCTCAGACCAGTGCCTAGATCCACGAGCAGCGTTCCCCCGGGGACGCCGTGCACGTCGTATCGGAGGGGAACGATCGGGCCGGGTAGAAGCAGGTCTCGGTCCATCAGCCCGAACCGGCTGTAGTCCCTCTCGGCGTCCGGTACGACTTCCACCGAACGAGTTGTCACATCGACGATCACCGACTGGCGAGGCCGAAAGTCGTCATGCGCGTACATGTGAACAACGACCCGATCTCCGTAACTTCCCTGCAACGAGGTCATGACGAAATCGCCGTTCCGCAGTCCTGGTATCTCCGGCAGGTCAATCGTGCTCTGCTTTCCCGATTTCACGTCGAACAGGGTCACCGCGGCCGCACGAGTCCTGGCGTCGAGGGACCCCGACTCGCAGTGGTTCAGCATGACGAGCGCGGTGTTCGTCGATGTCACATTCCCGTCTAAGTACCGACATTTCGTCACCGTCGACCACAGAAGGTCCCCGGAATACAGATCGAGGACCCCGAACTCGGCGGGCGCCTCAGACCGGGAACTGACCACCGCAACCGACGATTCAGGCGTGGCGACGCTGGTCCTGGGTTCCATTTGCGCACGCCTGGTCCACCGGACCGTCCCAGTTGACGCGTCGATCGCAATCACGTGTCCGCGATGGAGTTCGTCGGCACAAGTGATGAGAACCGTGCTCCTCTCCCCGATGCCCGATGACCAGATCGCCTCGGGATCACATCCGCCGGCCAGTGCCGTCGAGGGCACCACCCATCGAACTCGGCCGGTCGCACCGTCGTAACCGACGATCTCGCGGTCGAACCGAATGACGAAACCCGCACCTGCCGCGACGACATCGGACTGTGATTCGATTGTCGCCCACTGCACCGCGCTCTCGCCGACCGTCGTCGGCAGCGCCGGAGCCGCAACCTCGGACGCTGTCCGGTACCCGGCGGGAGGTGTGGAGGCGGTCAACTGCAGGCCGAAAGCAAGGACAACGACCACCACCACAACGGCCGGCGCCCAGGAGATGGTCCGAGGTGACAACCTGCCCGACGACAACGCCGCCCCGACCACCAGGACAGCGAAAGCCACTGCGACGACTACAACCGCAGCCCTCGCCAACGCCACCGAGGTCGAACTGTCGGTACCGTGAAGCGCATGACGCGCCGACGCCGTCACGGCACCGGACATCACGGCGACGATCGCAATGCACGCACACGCGAGAAGCCAAGCCGCGCAGCCGACGACTCGCTTTCCTCGGACCGCGACAACGACGAGGACCACCAGGCTCATCGCGCCGAGAAAGACACCCGCCAACGCAGAGCCGAGGAACACGAGGGCCGGCCCCGTGTCGACTCCGAGAACACCGGTCTCCGCGAGCCTGATCACCGCGTACAGGCTCAATCCGACGGCTCCGACGGCAAATCCGACGGACACAGCGAGCATCCCGAGACCCCAGGCATTGCGGCCTCGACGAGGCTTGGTGCTGCCGTCCGGTGCGTCGACAGCCGTCGGTTCGACCTTCCGCAGCGACTCGTCGTTCGTCGTCATGCTCCCCCTCGACCCACTTCCGCGCATCAGCGACGTCCGGACCCTACCGCAGACGAGGCCGACGAACGTGGACCGATTCACAGCCGGCGGCACACCCACCAAGGGGCGGCAGGAATTCCCGCCGGCGTGTCTCCTACCCGCTCATCAGATCCGATAAGCGCGAGGGAGACGATGTGGCGGGAGGGAAATCCACAGGCGGGAACCGACGCTCAGTCGTCCTGAATCCGCGCGAACGGGCGGGCCGCCTCGAGCTCGAAAGCCAACTCCAGCAGCGTGCGCTCATCGCCGAGGTCGGCCGAGAACTGGATTCCGACCGGCAGCCCCGACGTCGACTGCCCCAGCGGCAGACTGATGGCCGGGGTTCCCGACGTGTTGTTGGCGGGCGTGAACGCGACATAGCGGGTCAGACGATCCATCGCCTCGGCGAAATCGACACCCGGGTCGAGGTATCCGATCTCCGGAGGCAGGTGCGCGAGGGTCGGCGACAGGATCACGTCGAACTGGTCGTGCAGCGAGCGGAACGCGGCCGTGGAGCGACGGAGTCCGCGGATCGACGACGGCATGCGATAGAAGTGACGCAACGCGTTCCGCGACAGGCCGCGCGTGAACGAGTCCAGCTTCTTGCGGTCGAACCCCTTGTCGTGCAGTCGCTTACCGGTACGGTCCAGCGCGAACGCCAACAGCGACCAGTAGTCGATGAACTGCCGGATGTAGGCGCGGTCGACGGGCAACGGCACCATTTCCGTTCGGTGACCGAGGGATTCGACGAGCTCGGCGACATCGGTGACGCACCGCTGGGTATCGCGATCGAGCAGCTGGCCGGTGATCGGTTCGGTGATCAGCGCGATCCGCAGACGCTTGGTGCCGGGTCCCTCGACGAGGCCCACCGGCGGCAGGCCGGGCGCCGGACGGAAACCCTGGGAGTCGTCGAGGAAGCGTGCGGTGTCGCGCACCGAGCGGCTCACGATCCCGTTGCACACGAGATCGATCGGGGCGTCCTCGGTCTGCTTCGCCGGCGCGGTGCGACCCCGAGTCGGTTTGAGACCCACCAGACCGCATGCGGCAGCGGGGATTCGGATCGAACCGCCACCGTCGTTGGCATGCGCTATCGGCAGGGCACCCGCGGCCACGAGCGCAGCGGACCCGCCCGACGAGCCCCCGGCGGAGTGGTCGGTGTCCCAGGGATTGCGCGTCGGCTCGCGGTCGACATACTCCGTCGTGGCGGTCAACCCGAAGGCCGGCATGTTCGACGCGCCGACGAAGTTGACGCCCGTCGCCAGGAACTGGTTGGTGAACGCCTCGTTCGCCACGGCCGGGTTCGGAGCGACCGCCGCCGAACCATGACATGTGGGGAGACCCGCGAAGTCGGTGTTGTTCTTGATGATCGACGGCACCCCGCCGAACGACCCGAGCGGGAAGTCGTTGTCGACGGCACGCTTCCGGGCCCGTTCGCGGTCGTCGAAGGCGATCGCGTTCAGCTGCGGATTGACCGCGTCGATCCTGGCGAGGGCCGCTTCGACCGCCTCGGCTGCCGAGATCTCCCGGGAGGCGATTGCTGCGGCGATGCCGACCGCGTCCAGATCACCCAGTGCGTCGTCTCGGAACGCATGAACCTTCTTCATGCCCGGACCCTATCGCCCGAGAGCGGGTCCCCGGGGCGGCTGGAGAACATCGAGACGACATCGTCGATCAACTCGGCGACATACGCATCGTCGACGGCCAGGCCGAACACCGCGTGGTGGTAGAGCGGCGCGATCACGTGGTCGAGCAGCTGCCGCACCGACGGCGCCGACTCGCCACGCGCGCGGCCCCGCGCGATCATCTCCTCCGCCTGCTCACGGCGGATCTCCCAGCACGGGCACACCTCGACGACGTCGTCGCGGGCCGCGACCATCGCCCGCAGGTACGCCCGGCGCTTGGGCCGGCCGATGTCGGCGGCTATGACGCGCGCCCACTCCGCGACGTCCTCGCGCAGCACTCCGGTGTCGGGAAGCGGCTCGCCCTGCGTCAGGGCGGCGACCGCCACCTCACCCAGGAGCACGTCGATCGACCCCCACCTGCGGTAAATGCTGGTCGGGTTGACTCCGGCGAGGTCGGCGACCTCGGGAATGGTCATCGTGTCGCGTTGTCCGGCGCCGACGAGCTGGCCGACCGCGGCATAGACCGCCGACTGCACCCGCGCACTCCGGCCACCGGGCCGCCTCGCGCGCGGCGCCGCATCCGCGGAGTCCGTCCGCGACGTTGCGCTTCCCATAGCCATGCGACCATTATTGCAAATTGAATTGCTTTTGGAAGCGATCCCCGCCTATCGTCATGCTTAATGCAACTGCGTTTGCGTTAAGGAGACGAGATGGCACCCCTACATCCCCACCGCGCGTTCTGGCTGATCGCGGCCACCTACGTGATGGTCCTCTTCGCCTCCGCCGCCCCGTCGCCGCTCTACCCGATCTACCAGGAGCTCTGGGGGTTCTCGTCGCTGACGCTGACCCTGGTCTTCGCGGTGTACGTGGTCACGATGCTGATGAGCCTGCTGACGGTCGGATCGCTGTCCGATCACATCGGCCGACGCCCGGTGCTCGCCGTCGCGCTCGTCGTGCTGATCGCCAGCATGGTGCTGTTCGTCGCGGCCCAGGACGTGGGCACGCTCCTCGCCGCCCGCGCACTCCAGGGCCTGGCCACCGGCGCGGCGATGGGCACCCTCACCGCGACCACCGTCGACCTCCAGCCCACCGCGCGCCTCGGCTCGACGATCATCGGCGCCGCACCGGCGTTCGGGCTCGCCGCCGGCGTCGGTGTCGCCGGCCTGCTCGTCGAGTACGCGCCCGCGCCGCGAATCCTGGTCTACGAGATCATTCTCGGCTTCTTCGCGATGCTTCTCGCCGCTCTGCTCATCATCCCCGAGACGCGCGAGCGCGAGGGTTTCCGCTCACGGCGCCACCTCGCGGTCACCCTCGCCCCCCAGGTTCGCGTGCCCCGTGAGGTACGCCCCGTGTTCTTCGCCGCGGTGCCCACCCTGGTGGCCACCTGGTCCCTCGGCGGGCTATACCTGTCGCTCGGATCATCCGTTGTCGCACGGGTCTTCGGCGTCACCAACCACGGTGCGGCCGGACTCATCCTCTTCACGTTCTTCGCCAGCGCGACCATCACGTCCCTGGTCATCACGGGACGGCCGTCGACGGTCAAGCAGGCCGTCGGCTACCCGACCCTCGCCGCGGGCGTGCTGATCTCGCTGTCCGGCGTGCTGACCGAGGCCCTGCCGCTCTACATCCTCGGTTCGATCGTGGCCGGGTCCGGATGGGCGGCGACCTTCCTCAGCGCGATGGACAACATCACCGCCGCAACACCGCCCGCCCAGCGCGGGCAGGTCTTCTCGTCGGTGTTCGTCGCGAGCTACCTCGCGTTCAGCGTGCCGGCGGTGATCGCGGGGGTCGTCGTGTCCCACATCGGTCTTCGCGCGACGATCATCGGCTATGTCGGCTACGTCCTGGTGGTCGCACTGTTCGGCGCGGTACTCGCTCTCCTCATGCGTCGTGCCGCCACGAGAGCCGACCGCGCCATCGCCACGATCGGCGACGCCGGCCCACGACAACCGGTGGCGGCCGGCGAACCCTGACCGGCGGTCTAGTCCCGGTCCCGCAGACCCACCATCCGAGTGGCCAGGCGCGCGTAGAACTTTCCCATCTCCTCGGGCGGGAGCGAGTTCTCGGCGCGATACCACCGCGCGACGTCGATACCCATCGACAGCATGGCGTTGGTGGTGGCCTGCGAATCGGCGGCATCGAAGTCGCCGTTCTCGATACCCGCATCGACGATCGCCCGCACCCGGCGGGTGATCTCCCGACGCAGCTCCATGACCGTCTCGAGGTGATCGGGCGCGAGCGAGGCCAGTTCGTAGTTCACGACGCGAGCGCGGACGTGCTCGCGCGCATGATGCTCGGTGAACGCGCCGATGACCGTCGCCAGCCGATCACCCGGCGGCGACGCCGGATCGTCGACCTCGTCGATCATGTCGAGGATGCTTCGATGCCCGGCATCGGAGAGCTCGAAGAGGAGCTCTTCCTTGGAGCGGAAGTGCACGTAGACCGCGGCCGAACTCATCTGCGCCCCGTTGGCGATGTCCCGGGTCGTCGTGGCGTTGAAGCCCTTCGCCGCGAACGCCTCGACGGCGGCGAGCAGGAGTCGTTGCCGGGCCGCGACCGGTTGCACCCGGGTCGTCGGTTCGGTCGACGAGACCATGTACGCCTCCTCGAATTCGCTCGGCGACCATGCGCCTACCTTGCCGATTGACACCGCCCACGCGGCGCGGCATAGTGCAACATATCACTAAGCAAGCGCTTAGTCAGCGGCGGTCTCCCCGGTCTTCCCAGGTAGGCGGTCCGCGACCGGTGTCGCCGAACACCCGGCAACCCCCGACAGGAGTAGAGAAGAACCCATGCACCTGAAGTTCAGTCCGGAGGAAGAGGCGTTCCGCGAGGAACTGCGCGGCATCTTCGCGAAGGTCCCCGAGGACATCCGCAAGCGGAACGAAGAGGGCAACCTCAACTACCCCGACGACATCGTCACCGCCTCGCGCGTCCTCAACGAGCACGGCGTGCTGACCCCGAGCTGGCCGATCGAGTGGGGCGGCAAGGACTGGACGCCGATCCAGCACCACATCTACCGCGAGGAGATGAGCCTGGCGTTCGTCCCCGACCCGCTGCCGTTCAACGTCAGCATGATCGGTCCGGTCATCGCGCAGTTCGGGTCGCAGGAGATGAAGGAGAAGTTCCTCCCCCAGACCGCCAACCTCGACATCTGGTGGTGCCAGGGCTTCTCCGAACCCGAAGCCGGCTCCGACCTCGCCTCGCTCAAGACCCGCGCGGTCCTCGACGGCGACCACTACGTCATCAACGGTCAGAAGACCTGGACGACGCTGGGCCAGTTCGCCGACTGGATCTTCCTGCTCGCCCGGACCAACCCGGATGTCAAGAAGCAGGCCGGCATCAGCATGTTCCTGATCCCGATGGACACCCCCGGCATCGAGCTGCGCCCCATCCAGCTCATCGACGGCAGCTATGAGGTCAACGAGGTCTTCTTCAACGACGTCCGCGTGCCCGTCGAGAACATGGTCGGCGAGGAGAACAGCGGCTGGACGCAGGCCAAGTTCCTGCTCGGCAACGAGCGCAACGGCATCGCCCGGGTCGGCTACACGAAGTCGAAGCTGGCACGTGCCAAGGAACTGGCCAGGGGCGTCCGCACCGCCAACGGCACGCTGCTCGACGACCCGCTGTTCGCCACCCGCCTGGCCGAACTGGAGAACGAGCTGCTCGCCCTCGAGATCACCCAGCTCCGCGTCGCCGCGTCGTCGGCCGACGGCAAGCCGAACCCGGCGTCGTCGCTGCTGAAGCTCAAGGGAAGCCAGCTGCAGCAGGCCGCCATGGAACTCATCGCCGACATCGCCGGACCGGACTCGCTCCCGGTCGCCGGGGTCGACGTCGACGCCGCGAACGGCAGCGCAGCGGTCACCTCTCCCGAGTGGGCCCAGCTCGCCGCGCCGACCTACCTGAACTACCGCAAGGTCTCGATCTACGGCGGTTCCTCCGAGGTCCAGCGCCAGATCATCGACAAGGCGGTCCTCGGTCTCTGACCGCCGGCCCCACTGACCTCACTTTCGACTTCACAGACCAAGGACGACAATGGATTTCGAGCTTTCCGAAGAACAGGGGATGTTGCGCGACACCGTGCGCGAGGTCCTCACCAAGACCTACGACGTGGAGACCCTCCGCAAGGTGACCGACACCGATCTCGGCTGGAGCGAGAAGGTGTGGAAGTCCCTCGCGGAGATCGGCATCCTCGGTCTGACCTTCCCCGAGTCCGAGGGCGGCATGGACGCCGGACCGGTCGAGTTCACCAGCGTGATGACCGAACTCGGTCGCGCCCTGGCACCCGAGCCCTACCTGGACTCGGTGCTCGTCCCGGGCTCGCTCCTCGAGGCCGCCGACGACGCGACCCGTGGCGAGCTGCGTGAGGGCCTCGCCTCCGGCGAGCTGCTCATGGCCTTCGCCCACAACGAGCCCGGCGACCGCTGGCCGGTGGCCGCGGTGGCCACCACCGCCACCGCCGACGGCGTGCTCAACGGAACCAAAACCCTTGTCGGACATGGCGACGCAGCGCACAAGCTGATCGTCTCGGCACGCGCCGGCGACGAGGTGGGCCTCTTCCTCGTCGACGCCGACGCCGAGGGTGTCACCCGCACCCCCTACCGCACGCACGATCGTCGACGCGGTGCCGAGATCACCTTCAACGACGCGAAGGCCACGCGCCTCGGCAGCGGCGACGCGTCGGAGCTCATCGCCAACGCGGAGATCGGCATCCAGACCGCGCTGTGCGCCGAAGCCCTCGGCGCGATGGAACGCAGCCTCGAGCTGACCGTCGAATACCTCAAGTCGCGCAAGCAGTTCGGCGTTCCGCTGGCGACCTTCCAGGCGCTCACCCATCGCGCTGCGGACATGTACGTCCAGCTCGAACTCGCGCGCAGCCTGGTGCTGTACGCGACGACCGCACTCGCCGACGGCGTCGCCGACGCGGCCATCGCCTCGCGGGTGAAGCTGCAGACCGTGCGTTCGGCACGCCTCATCGGCCAGGAGGCCATCCAGATGCACGGCGGCATCGGCATGACCGCCGAATACCCGATCGCGCACTACGTGAGCCGCCTCACCGCGATCAGCCACACCCTCGGTGACGCGGACGCGCACGTCACCAAGCTGTCGAAGGACCTCGGTTCCTACGACATGCTCAGCGTCGGCTGACACCCCTCCTCGCTCCCTGAGGCACTTCAATCGCTGCCTCAGGGAGCGAGGGCGATCCGCCCTGCGCAGACACGTGTCGGACGGCCTTTCCGCATCGCCCACCGATAGTGTTCTCAGCGAGCGTCGATGAGCGAGAGGGACTCGGATGGAACTGCTGCGTGACAATCTGGCCGCCGGGGCGTCGTTCAGCCTTGTCGGGATCGCCTTGCTCGTCGTCGGATTCGTGGCGCTCGATCTGGTGACCCCCGGCCGTCTGCGGCAGCTGGTGTGGGTCGACCACAACCGCAACGCGGTCATCCTCACCACGTCGATGGTGATCGGACTGGCCATCGTGCTCGCCTGTTCGGTCGTCGACACCGAACTCCTCGCACTGTGGCGCGCGCTCCTCTACACCGCCGCCTACGTCGTCCTGACGATCGCCGTGATGATGTGGTCGTTCGTGCTCATCGACTGGCTGACCCCCGGCAAGCTGGGCACGCTGCTCCTCGAGAACGACGAGCACCCCGCCGGGTGGATCACCGCTGCCGTATTCGTCGGCATCGGCGCCGTCATCGGCATCACACTGCTGGTCTGAGCCCCTCCGTCGCACCGATCGCGCTTGTTGACGGTCCGCCAACAACGTATTGACGGTGCGCCTACAAGCCCATACTGTTGGCGACCATGACCGCATCACTCATCGAAGAGTCCATCGACATCGACGCCACTCCCGCACAGGTGTGGTCGGTGATCTCCGATCTCCAGCGTATGGGCGAGTGGAGCCCGCAGTGCAAGAAGATGATCATCCGCGGCGGCACCGTCGGGTTGGGGACGAAGACCATCAACATCAACCGCCGGGGACCGCTGGTGTGGCCGACCACCTCCAAGGTCGTGCGCTTCACGCCGAACCAGGAGATCGCGTTCCGCGTGGCCGAGAACCGCACCGTGTGGAGCTACACCATCACCCCGAACGGGTCGGGCGTCACCGTGACCGAACGTCGTGAGCTGAACGGCACCACCACCAAGGTGTCGTCGGTCCTCGTGGACAAGGTCATGGGCGGCACCGAGTCCTTCGAGGCCGAACTCAAGCTCGGCATGGCCGAGACCCTCGGCAAGATCAAGCGCGCCGCGGAGAGCAAGCTCGACCGCGTCTGAGGGCCATCAGGTTCGGCTGATCTTGTCGATCAGCTCGGGGAGGTCGGCCACCGAGTCGATGACGTGGTCCGGGTAGGGCCCGAACTCGTCACGCTGCAGCGCGTTCAGCGCCTCCTCGCGGAACTTGCCGGTGCGTACCAGCACACCGATCAGCGCCGACGCCTGCGCGCCCAGGACGTCGTTGTGCATGTCGTCCCCGACCATCACCACCTGGTTGGGCTCCAGCCCTAACATGTCGGTGGCGGCCCGGAACCCGAGTGGCGACGGTTTGCCGATCGCCTTGATCTTCTTGCCCGATGCCTTCTCGAGGCCCTCGAGGTACACGCCGGTGTCGATCGACAGCCCGTCGGCCGTCGACCACGTCATCGAACGGTGCATGGCGATGACCGGCACGCCGTCGAGCAGCATCTCGAGCACCTTCGACAGCGCGTGGTGGGTGAACACGGGCCCGGCCCCACCGAGAACCACGACCTCCGCGTCCGACGGGTCGTCGGTGAGTTCGACGCCGGTCATGTCCTCCGCGATCGGCCCCTGGTTGAGAACCCACACCCGCTTTCCCGGGAAGGTCGACGCCACATACTCGGAGGTCAGCTTCGCGGCGGTCAGGATCTCGCCGCCGTCGACGAAGAAACCGCAGTCGTTCAGCAGTTCCGCGATCTCGTTGCGCGAGCGCGAGGTGGTGTTGGTCAGGAACATCCGCGGGATCTTGCGGTCGGCGAGTCGGGAGACGGCCTCCACCGCGCCGGGCAGAGCCTTCCACGAGGTGACCATCACCCCGTCGATGTCGAGAAGCAGACCCAATGCCATGGGCACGAATGTAGTCCGCGGTCCCCGGCGACGCAGTGCAGGCATCCCGCGAATCGGGGACCGCGGCGAGACGCGACCGCCCACCTGGCATCCTGAGCGCATGCGTACCGTCGCAGAGCATCAGGCCGTCGTCGCGGCGCTGTTCGGCCCACCCGTCCCCGTCCGGCTGCCCGTCCCGGAGGCACTGGGCCGGGCAACGCTCGCCGACGTCGACGCACCACTGTCGCTGCCCGGCTTCGACAACTCCGCGATGGACGGATTCGCCGTCCTCGCCGCGGATCTCGCCTCCGCCGGCCCCGACTCCCCCGTCACACTGCCCGTCGCCGCGGACATCCCGGCCGGGCGCACCGACACCCTCACGCTCGCGCCCGGCACCGCGCACCGGATCATGACCGGCGCCCCGTTGCCGGCCGGCGCCGACGCGGTGGTGCCGGTGGAACTGACCGACGCGGTGATCGGCCCGGTCGCGGCCGCCGAGACGGTCACCTTCACGGCACCGGTCGAGTCCGGCAAACACATCCGGCGCGCGGGGTCCGACATCGGGCGGGGAGCACGGGCACTGCCCGCCGGCACCGTGATCGGCGCGCCGCAGGTCGGGCTGCTCGCCGCGCTCGGGATCGTCGAGGTCACCGTCGCGCGCCCGCTGCGCGTCGAGGTCCTGTCCACCGGTTCGGAACTCGTCGAACCCGGAAACCCGTTGCAGCACGGCCAGATCTACGAATCGAACGGGGCGATGCTCACCGCCGCGGCCATCGAGGCCGGCGCGCTCGGCCGGCATGTGCACTTCGTGCCGGACGACACCGGCGACTTCCTCGCGCGTCTCGACGAGGTCGCCGGCGAGGCCGACCTGATCATCACGTCCGGGGGTGTGAGTGCGGGCGCCTTCGAGGTCGTGAAGGACGCGCTGTCGGCCACCGGTTCCGTCGAGTTCGTCAAGGTCGCGATGCAACCGGGCATGCCGCAGGGGTGCGGTCACCACGTCGCGTCCGCCGGGTCCGACGGGACGGCCGGACCCACCGTGCCGATCATCACACTGCCGGGCAACCCGGTCAGCGCCCTGGTGTCCTTCGAGGTCTTCATCCGGCCCGCCCTCCGCACCGCGACGGGGTTGCCGCCGCACCGGCCTCGTGTGACCGCGCGCCTGGGCGCCGACATCCGCTCACCGCAGGGCAAGAGGCAATTCCTGCGCGGAGTCCTTCGGACGGACGAGGGCGGATCGGGCGTCGTCGTCGATCCGATCGGGCCGCCCGCGTCCCATCACCTGCGGTTCCTCGCCGAGGCCGATGCGCTCATCGACGTGCCCACCGAGACCGACGGCCTGGCCGCCGGATCTCCGGTCGACGTGCTCGTCCTGCGCTGAGCTCTAAGCTGGACCGGAGTCGCACCCACCGTGGTGCACGAGGTTTCATCGAGTCGCCCCACACCGGGCACAACAGGAGGTAGATCGTGGCCAGACGTCCGCGTCCGGACGAGGGCAACACCGGCCGTGTCGCCCATTTCCTAGACCTGGCCCGCGAGACCATCCCACCGATCCATCCGGCGGGTATCCCGTTCGTCGCCGCTCCCGCGGCGATCGCGCTCCTCGGGCGCCGCCACCGCTGGATCGCTCGCCCCGCGGCCCTCACCGCCGGCGCCTGTGCCGCCTTCTTCCGCCACCCCGGCCGTATCCCGCCGACCGAGCCGGGCGTGGTCGTCGCCCCCGCCGACGGCACGATCGCGCTGGTCGACGAGGCGGTGCCGCCCGCCGAATCGGGCCTGGGCACCGAGCCGCTGCCCCGCGTCTCGACCTTCCTGTCGATCTTCGACGTCCACGTGCAGCGTGTGCCCATCGCCGGTACGGTCACCGCGGTGACCCACACGCCCGGAGCATTCCTGTCCGCGGACCTGCCCGAGGCCAGCCGCGACAACGAGCGCACCACGATGACCATCCGCACCACGGCGACCGGCGGAGGGGCGGGGCCGGACCTGGCGGTCGTCCAGATCGCCGGACTCGTCGCACGCCGGATCGTCTGCGATCCGGAGGTCGGCGACACGCTGCGTCTCGGCGACACCTACGGGCTGATCCGCTTCGGCTCCCGGGTCGACGTCTACTTCCCCGAGGGCACCACTCCCCGCGTCTCGGTGGGTCAGCGCGCCGTCGGCGGCGAGACCCCGTTCGCCTACCTGGATCTCTGACCCGGCCCGCCCGTGAACCCCCCAGCAGCGAACTCCTCCGACGGCCACTCCGGACTCCGGGCCGGTGGCCCCGGGATCCGCCGACCGACCCGACCCTCCACGACCCGCAACCCCACCGCGCGGTCGGCACGACGCCAGGCGCAGGCCCACGCCCCGACACCGGCGGCGCCACGGGAACCCGAGCGGCGTCGCGTCCGCCGACAGGCGCAGGCCGGGCGCATCATCATCCCGTCGTCGCTGACGATCCTCGCGATCTGCGCCGGACTGACGGCGATGCGCGCGGCGACCACCGGTGACATCGACGCCGCCATGGGTCTGCTCGTGGCCGCGGCCTTCCTCGACGGCATCGACGGACGGGTCGCCCGGCTCATGGGCGCGACCAGCCGGATCGGCGCCGAGATCGACTCCCTGGCCGACGCGATCAACTTCGGCGTGGTGCCGGCGATGATCGTCTACTTCCACCTGCTCGAGGGCCAGGATCTCGGTTGGGCGCTGGCGCTCGTCTACTGCTGCGCGGTCGTGCTGCGCCTGGCCCGCTTCAACACCCTGCTCGACGACGAGGAGGCACCCGGCTACACCAGGGACTTCTTCGTCGGCGTTCCGGCGCCCGCGGCCGCCATCGCCGCGCTGCTGCCGATCGGTCTCGCCCAGCAGTTCGGTGAGGGCTGGTGGACGTCGCTTCCCGCCGTCGGCGGCTGGCTGGTCCTGGTGGCCTTCCTCGCCGTCAGCCGGGTCCCGACCGCGTCGCTGAAGACCGCGTCGATCCCGCCCCGCGCGGTCGCCGGTCTCCTCGTCCTCGTCGCGGTCGGCGCGGCACTCCTGCTGACCTACCCGTACGTGCTGATGATGATCGCGATCCTCGGTTACGCGATCCACATCCCGTTCGCGTGGCGCTCACGGCGCTGGGTCGCCTCCCGACCGGAGTACTGGGAGGAGAGGCCCGCCGAACGTCGCGCACAGCGGAAGGCGTCGAAGACCGAGCCCGACGGCCGTCGACGACGCCCCGTCCTCAAGTCGCAGCGCCGGCTCGGCCTCAACCGTCCGACCGGCGCCCCGGCCATTGCTCACCAGCCCGCTGATCGCCCGACCGAGGACGACACCGCGGACCGGAACGCCGCGACCGCCGGCGCTGGACCGGTGGCCGCCGAAGCCGAAAGCGAGACCGAGTGAGCTCACAGGTGTCCCTGACGCTTACCGCGCGGCTCAACACCTCCGCGGCCGAGGCCCGGCGCGGCATCATCCGGGTCCATCCCGAGGTGCTGACCGCGCTGTCGCTGCGGGAATGGGACGCCGTGTCGATCACCGGCGCCCGCGTGACCGCCGCGGTGGTCGCGGCGACCGGCGCGGCGTCGCCGACCGGGATCGCGCTGCTCGACGAGATCCTCTTCTCCAACGCCGGGGTCAGAGAGAACGCCTCGGTGGTGCTGGCACCGGTGGTCGTGCACGGGGCGAGCCGGGTGATCGTGAACGGTTCGGTACTGGCCACCCAGTCGATCACCGAGTCCACGCTCCGGCGCGCGCTGCTCGGCAAGGTGCTGTCGGTCGGCGACGCGGTGTCGTTGCTGCCGCGCGACCTCGGCCCCGAACTCGCCGCCACCGAGGCGACGCGCGCCCTGGCCCGGTCCGTCGGCATCACCTGGACCACCGAACTGCTCACGGTCACCGGCACCGATCCCGGCTCCCCCGTCAGCGTCCAGACCAACACCGCGGTGTTGTGGTCGACGACCGCCGGCGTGGTACCCCCGCTCGGCGACGACCGCACCGGTTCACCGCGTCTTCCGGGCGCACTCGGCATCGTGCCCGAGGCGCAGGTCAGCGCACCCGCCCCGGCGACCGCGGCCGGCGTCGGCCGCCTCCCGGTGGAGGAGCCGGACGTCCCGGTCCGGCCGGTGTCCGAGCTGGTCGGCGTCGATTCCCAGATCACCAAGCTCACCGAATGGCTGGCGATCACGCTCGACGAGCCCGACGTGCTGCGCACCCTGGGAGCCGCACCCCGCCTCGGTGTCCTGGTGACCGGGCCGGCCGGCGGCGGCAAGGCGACAGTGGTGCGGTCGGTCTGCGCGAAACGCACACTCGTCACCGTCGACGGCCCGACGACCGGCGCGACCGAACCCAACACCCGCCTGCGCACGGTCTCCGACGCCGTCGCCCGGGCCCGCGCGACCGGTGGGGTCCTGCTCATCACCGACGTCGACGCCCTGTTGCCGTCCGAACCCGAGCCGGTCGCCACCCTCATCCTCGACGAGTTGCGGTCGGGCATCGCCGACGGTCGCATCGCACTCGTCGCGACCACGGCCGAGCCGGTCCGCCTCGACTCGCGCCTTCGCGATCCGTCGTTGTGCGACCGCGAACTGATCATCGGCCTACCCGACGCCGCGACGCGGGCGCGGCTGATGTCGGCGATCCTGTCGACGGTTCCGACCGAGGGCGACCTGGACCTCGACTCGGTGGCCGCACGCACGCCCGGCTTCGTCGCCGGCGACCTCGCCGCGCTCACCCGGGAGGCCGCGCTGCGCGCCGCCACCCGTGCCAGCAACACCAGGTCCGAACCGGCACTCCGCACCGAGGACCTGGTGGGCGCGCTCGACGTGATCCGCCCGGTCTCACGGTCGGATTCACCCGAGGTGGCCCTGGGTTCGATCACGCTCGCCGACGTCGGCGACATGGTCGAGACCAAGCAGGCCCTGACCGAGGCCGTGCTGTGGCCGTTGCAGCACCCCGACACCTTCGCCCGTCTCGGCGTCGACCCGCCGCGCGGTGTGCTGCTCTTCGGCCCGCCCGGCTGCGGCAAGACCTTCGTCGTGCGGGCGCTCGCCGCGTCCGGCCAGTTGTCGGTGCACACCGTCAAAGGTGCTGAGCTGATGGACAAGTGGGTCGGCTCGTCGGAGAAGGCGGTCCGTGACCTCTTCGCCCGCGCACGGGAATCGGCGCCGTCGCTGATCTTCCTCGACGAGGTCGACGCCCTCGCTCCCCGCCGCGGACAGTCCACCGACTCCGGGGTCGGCGACCGCGTGGTGGCCTCGCTGCTCACCGAACTCGACGGGGTCGAACCGCTGCAGGACGTGGTCGTGCTCGGCGCCACCAACCGGCCCGATCTCATCGATCCCGCTCTGCTGCGGCCCGGACGCCTCGAACGACTGGTCTTCGTACCGCCGCCGGATGCCGCCGCCCGCGGTGACATCCTGCGCGCCAGCGGCCGCGACGTCCCGCTCGACGACATCGACCTCGACGAACTCGCGGCCGACCTCGACGGCTATTCCGCCGCAGATTGTTCGGCGCTCCTGCGCGAAGCCGCCCTGTCGGCGATGCGCCGGGACATCAACGCCGCCGCGGTCACCGCCGACGATGTCACCGAGGCCCGGCGACGGGTCCGCCCCTCCCTCGACCCGGTCCAGGTGGAGGAGCTCAGGGCGTACGCCGAGCGCCGCCTGGACTGACCGGAGAGAATCGCCCCCACCACATGGACGATCGGTCACGCAGAAACTACTGTGGTTAGGTCAGATGCGGGCGCGCATAAGGTGTGCCGCACTTTGTGACGCGCTGAGAGGGGAACAATGGCACGGCCGTCCAAGCCGTTGATCAGTCGCGATGCCGCCGTGATGGCATCGATCGAGATCATCGACTCCGAAGGGCTCGACGCCTTCAGCCTCCCCAAACTCGCCAAGCATCTCGGGGTCCGCGCGCCGTCGTTGTACCACCACTTCGACGACAAGAACGAGATCCTCACCGAGGTCGCCCGGTACATCGCCGGCACCGCGGTGCGCCGGCCCCGGATGAAACCCGGACCGGACTGGCCGGAGTTCTTCGTGAACCTGGCCCTGAACTTCCGGCAGTCGATCCTCCGTCATCGCAATGCCGCACCGGTTCTGCTGCAGCACCTGCCCCGCGACCTGTTCACCGCCACCTACGAGGACACCGCCGAGTTCCTGCTGGAGTCAGGAGTCCCCGTCGACCTGCATGTCCGCATCCTCGACGGCATGGAGACGCTGTCCATCGGCGCGGTACTCATGGAGGCGATGCGGCCGCCGCGACCGCGCTCGGCGATCTTCCCCAACGTGTCGGCCGATTCGCAACCGCTTCTCGCCGAGGCGTTGTCGAAGAACGAACTGACCCAGAAGCAGCTGTTCGAGGCGATGATGCGGAGCTTCCTGCACGGCATCATCCGGGATCACGACCTCCCGGCCGCGGACGAGGTCGCAGCGGGCTGACGATGGGCGCGCTCGGACGGTCCTTTCGGGTCAGAGATCCAGAACCAGCCGCGCCGAGCAGCTGCGCGAGACGCAGACCATCATGCAGTCGTTCGCGGCCTGCTCGTCGTCGTCGAGCACCGAATCCCGGTGGTCCGGAACGCCGTCGAGGACGGTCTGTTCGCATGTTCCGCAGGTGCCCTCGCGGCAGGAGAAGTCGACCTCCACGCCATCGCGGAGGAGCGCGTCGAGGACCGTCTCGTCCGCTCCGACGGTCACCGTCCGTCCGCTTCGGTGGAGGACCACCTCGAACGCATCGCCGGGTGAATCCGATTCGGACGGAACGGACTTCGGCGAAAACCGCTCCAGGTGTAGTTCGACGCCGCGGGACCGGCACTTCTCTTCGAGAGCCGCCAGCAACGGTTCGGGTCCGCAGCAGTAGACGGCAGTACCCGGACTCACGGCGTCGAGTGCCGCGTCGAGGTCGAGCAGTCCGTGCTCGTCCTGCGGCCTCACCTGCACCCGATCCGAATACTCTTGTGCCAGAACATCCGCGAACGCCATCCCCGCCGCCGTCCGGCCACCGTAGAGCAGGGTCCACTCGGCACCGCACCCGTCGACCTCGGCGATCATCGGCTTCAGCGGGGTGATACCGATTCCGCCGGCGACGAACAGGTAGGCCGGTGCGTCGACGAGCGGGAAGTTGTTCCGCGGCCCCTTGACCGCGATCAGGTCGCCGACCGCCACGTCATCGTGCACGCTCTGCGACCCACCGCGCCCCTCCGGTTCGCGCAGGACCGCCACCCGGAGATGACGCCGGTCGGTGACCGCACCGCACAGGGAGTACTGGCGGATCAGGTTCTGCCCGAGCACCAGATCGAGGTGCGCGCCCGGCGACCACGCCGGGAGGTCGCCGCCGTCGGGGTCGGCGAGGACGAGCGATACGACCCCTTCGGCCGCAACCTCTTTCGCGACGACGCGCAGCTTGTGATGGTCGAGCACGCCGACGCCGGTCAGGTTGTCGTTCATCTAGGGCCTTCTCACATGTCGTGACGTCGTGTCAGCGGAATGCCGGTGGCGGACTCGCGCTCTCGCCGACCTGGTAGCAGGAGTGCACGTCCTCTTGCTCGTAGCCGAGCAGACGACACATCCGGACCGCGCCCGTGTCCTCCGGATCGATTCGCAACGTGGACAGCTGGACGTCGGCGTCGATCTGGTGCCAGAGCGCACCGAGCAGGAGCGCGGCGCCCACGCCCTCGCCGCGCGCGGCGGCCGAGAGGACCAGCGCGTGGACCGGCGCAGACCTGAGGTCGAGGTGACGGCGGTGGTCGATCGAGAACCACACGAAGCCCAGTACGTCTCCGTCCGCGTTCCGTGCATCGGCGATCAACCTGCCGCCGAGCCGCAGCTCGTCGGTGATGCGATCACGGTGCCGCGGTGCGAGTTCGGCGGATTCGAGGACATCGGCGAGCACCGGGTCGTCGGCCGTGAGTTCCCGCGGCTCGGTGAGGGTGACCCCGGCCGGGACCACCGGCTTGTCCAGCGGCAGCGCGAACGGCCCGGTCAGGTGCCGCACCAGGGTCCACTGCCGGCTGACCGCCGGGACACCGAACCGCCGGGTCAGGCGCCCCGAAGCGGGATGCGTCGAATATGCCCAGCACCGAAGTGCGGTGGCGCCGGTGTGATCCCAGCCGTCCGGGCCGGCCGTGTCGAGACCCATCTCCTCGACGAGCAGGGTCGTGATACCGCGCGACCGGTAGTCCGGATGAACCACACAGGAGACGGTCCCCAACCCGTCCGCGTCGACCGTGAGGTTCAGGTACGCCACGATCACCATCGGGACGTCCTCGAGCGGGCTGAGATCGCGACGTGCCTTGATGGGCAGGTGCGCAACGGTGCGGGTACCGTCACCGACCTCCCTCACCAACGCGGGGTCGATGTGTGAGAACCCGGCCTCGTCGTCGTATTCGGCTGCGGTGGTGACGAGTTCGATCACTTCGTCGAGTTCGTCGCCCTCGAGGCGAGGACGCCATTCATAGGTGATCATCGTGCACTCTCCTCGAGTGGCTGGAGCACTCCGTCGGCGACGAGCCTGCTGTACCCGGCCTCGTCGAGGCCCAGCAGCTCCACGGCGATCTCGTGCGTGTCGGCGCCGGGCAGAGGGGCCGGCCGTAGGGGCGCGTCGGCAATCGAGGTGAACCGCGCGACGCGCACCGCGGTGGGCAGGGGCGCCGGGAGCAGCGGATGCTCGAGTTGGGTGTAGGCCTCACGCGCCGACAGGTGCGGGTCGGTCAGCAGTTCGGGAAGCCGGACCATCGCCCCGGCGGGTACGCCGGCCTCCTGCAGGGCGGTCATCGCCTCGGTCGGCGTCCGCTCCGACAGCCATTCGGTCAGCACCTTGTCCGCCTCGTCGCGGTTCTCGATCCGCTTGGCCACGCCGTCGAATCGGGGGTCGCCGGCGAGATCGTCGCGGCCGATGAGGTGAGTGAGGTTGCGCCAGTCCTGATCATCGCGGACGGCGACCACGCACCACTCGTCGTCACCGGCACACGGGTACACGCCCGCGGGCGCGGCGAACGGGTCGGTGTTGCCCACCGCCGACACCGATCCCGGCGCCAGCGATTCGCGGACGAGTTGCCCGCCGAGCGCGACGAGAGCGGCGTCGGCCTGCGCCACCTCGATCTCGGCACCGCGACCGTGCGACAGTCGGGCGATCAGCGCGGCGAGTACGGCCACCGCCGCGACCTGGCCGCCGATGTGGTCGGGGTAGACGGTCGAGCCGTCGCTCAGGCCGGTGTCGGCGTCGGAGTATCGCCACAGTGCGGAGACCCCGCAGGCCGCGCGCACGAGTGGCCCGTACCCGAGTCGGTTGTTCCACGGACCGGTGCTGCCGAAGGCGCTGCCGTCGGAGACGATGATGCGCGGATTGATCTTGCGCAGTTCGTCGTAGCCGATCCCCATCGAGTCGAGGGTTCCGGGCTTGAAGTTGGCCAGGACCACGTCGGCTTCGGCGGCCAGCTGCCGGAACACTTCCCGGCCTTCGTCGGTGCGGAGGTTGACGCCCAGCGAGCGGCGGTTGCGATGTCCCCACGCCACGGATGCGGCGAGCGAAGCGCCCCTCTTCGACTGGCGGAGACCGTCCGGGAAGTCGCGGTTCTCGACCTTGATCACGTCCGCGCCGTGGTCGGCGAACTGGCGACCGAGTTCGGCGCCGAAGACGACCACACCGAGGTCGAGCACACGCAGCCCCGTGAACGGATGGGGCCCCGCCACGCCCGCGTCGGGGATCGACTCGTGGAGATCGTTTGTCCCGGACCAGAAGTCGGCCGCTTCGTCGAGCGACTGCGCGCCGTGCCGGAAGCCTGCGCGCTGTCGGTCGAACTTGACGTAACCCGACGGAATGCGCGCTTCGACACCCGGGGCGATCTCGACGTCGACGAGGGTGCCGGAAGCCGCGAAGTGGTCGTTGGTGAGCACCTCCGAGGGACGCAGCACGCCCCCGATCGGAATCCCGCGCGCGGCACCCTCGGCGACCAGTTCGTCGCGCGTGCGCCCGGCGAAGAGCTCTTCGATGAGTGGATGCAGCCGGTCGGCCGCGGCGAAGCGCGCCGGAATCGTGTCGTAGGCGGGGTCGGCGAACTCCTCGGGCTCGCCGAGCCAGGCGAACATCGCGCGCCACTGCCGCTTGGCCAGCAGGCAGATTCGCACCTGTCCGTCCGCACACCGCAGGACCGGATAGAAATTAATTCGCCGCATCGGGACGCCCACGCGGGAAGTCGTCACGACGACCGGCCGCGGCGGACCCCTGCACGCCGAAGCCGGGATCGAAGCCGTGGACCACCGACTCGAATGCCGAGATGTCCACGAGTTGTCCGCTGCCGGTCCGGAGTCGGTCGTAGTAGGCCAGCAACGCCGACCATGCGGCGTGCACCCCCACCGACTGCTCGACGAGGCCGGCCGGCGGCAGAAGCGGTTCACGGCCCGGTTCGCCGGATCGGGACAGCACCCCGCTCATCGCGTAGATCACGGATTCGGTCGCGGCCCAGTCCCGGTACGGACCGGTCTGACCGAACCCGCTGATCGAGACGGCGACGAGTCCGGGGGCCATGGCCAGGAGGTCTGCGGCGCCCAACCCCGTACCTGTCGGCAGCCCGTTCGGCGTGCTCTCCACCAGGATGTCGGCGGCGGCAACCTGATCCAGGAAACGAGTCCGGTCCGGTCCGGAGTCCAGATCCAGGACGACGACCCGCTTGTTCGCGTTGTTCAATGCGAACGGGATGCTGATCCCGGATTCGACCGGCTGGGACCGGCGTGAGGCCGAACCACCGGGCCGCTCCACGCGGACCACCTCGGCGCCCAGGTCGGCGAGAAACCGGCCGCACGACTCACCGAGGCCGTCGGTCACGTCGACGACCCGTACACCGGTTAGGGGCAGATCCGTCATGTCACTCCTGTTGCAGCTCAGTCGATCAGCGGGTGGCGAAATACACCGATTTGGGGGCGAGGTAGGGCGCGAGACCCTCTGGGCCGAGTTCACGTCCGAGACCCGATGCCTTCACCCCGCCGAACGGAGCGGTGAGGTCCAGGGCGTAGTGATTGACACCGACCGTCCCCGTTCGGATCCGGCGGGCCAGTTCGAGTCCGCGCTCCTCGTCGGCGGTCCACACGGTGCCGCCGAGTCCGTACACCGAGTCGTTGGCGATGCGCACCGCGTCGTCGGTGTCGGCGTACTCGGTGATGGTGAGCACCGGACCGAAGATCTCCTCCTGCGCAATGGGGGCAGAGTTGTCGACGCCGGCGAAGACGGTCGGCTCGACGAACCAGCCCTGCGCGAGGTCGGCGGGAACGCCTCCCCCCGTGGTGATCTGATAACCGCCAGCCCGGCCCGACTCGATGTGGCCGAGGACCCGCTCGCGCTGTGCGGCGCTGACGAGCGGACCGATGGCCGTCGTCTTGTCCAGCGGGTCACCGACGCGCAGCGCACGGACGGTCTCGGTGACCGCGTCGACGACCTCGCCGTAGCGAGACCTCGGAGCGAGAATCCGTGTGCTGGCGTGGCAGGTCTGCCCGTTGTTCACCAGCGACACCTCCAGCAGGTGATCGGCGAACACCCCGAGATCGGCGTCCTCGGCGACGATCGCCGCCGACTTGCCGCCCAGTTCCAGGGTCACCGGCCGCAGGAGCCGGCCGCACACCTCACCGATCGCCCGTCCGGCGACGGTCGACCCGGTGAAGGCCACCTTGTCGACCCCGGGATGTCCGACGAGGTGAGCACCGGCCTCGCGACCGCCCGGGACGACGTTGAGGACACCGGCCGGCAGGCCGGCCTCCTGCGCCGCGTCGGCGAAGACGAAAGCATCCAGGGCGGTTTCGGGCGCCGGTTTGAGTACCACAGTGCAGCCGGCCGCAAGTGCGGGCGCGATCTTCATCGCGGCGAGCGGCTGCGGGTAGTTCCACGGCGTGATCGCGGCGACGACCCCGACGGGCTCGCTGCGGACCACGGTCCGACCGCCGAGCGCACCGGGCCGCACCTCCTCGTCCTCCGCCGACCGGATCAGGCCGGCGTAGTACGACAGCATCGCCGCGGGGCCGTAGCCGTTCGTCGGCTTCGCGAGGGTGATCGGCATCCCGTTCTCCCGGCTCACCAGTTCGGCGGTGGCACGAGCACGCGCGGTCATCGCCGCCGCGAAACGGTCGAGGAGGTCGGCACGTTCGGCGCGACTCATCGAACCCCACGGTCCGTCGAGCGCGGCGCGTGCGGCCGCAACGGCGGCATCGATGTCGGTCGGTCCCGCGAGAGCGCTACGGCCGAGCACCTTCGCGGTGGCGGCTTCGATGACGTCGCCATGCTCTCCCGACGCCGGCGCCGTCCAGGTGCCGTCGATGAACAGTTCGTTGCGATCCAACATGATGACCCTTCGGAGTCTGAGTGCCTGGCTACAGGGTGTCTGCGTGGCCGAACAACACGGAGCTGACCAGCGGCGCCATCGGACCACCGATGAACAGCGAGGTCTTCGCGTCGGCGACCTGGTTGGTCGACGTACCCCGGATCTGTCGCACCGCTTCCACGGCGAGGTTCAGCCCGTTGATGAACGAGTCGGCGAGGTTGCCGCCGCTGGTGTTCACCGGGAGCTTTCCGTGCGGGGCGGTCAGGTTCTCCACCGTCATCACGGTGCCGGCCGCCTCACCGGGCGGGCAGAGGCGATGGTCGATGAGCGCCGCAACCGCGGGGCCGCTGAAGTTCTCGTAGACCTGCACCACGTCGACGTCGTCGGGGCCCAGACCTACCGACGCCCAGAGACGTTCGGCAACACCGGGTTTGCCGCCGTTGGCCGGACCGAAACCGGCGGTCGCGTACTGCTCGTCGTTGTCGACGCGCTCGCTGTAGCCGCCCGGCGCACCCTGCGCGCCCGCGATGACGTAGGCCGGATCGGCACGGAGGTCGCGCGCCCGGTCCGCGGAGACCAGGACGAGCGCCACCGCGCCGTCGCTCTCCCGCGAGCAGTCGTAGAGATGGAACGGCTCGGCGATGAGGCGCGACGACTCGTAGGTCTCCTCGTCGAGCGGCCGACCGTGGCCCTGGGCCGTGGGATTCTGCTGCGCATGCTGATACGCCGCCAGGACGAGTGAGCGCATCGCCGACCGCGGGACGCCGTCGTGCTCGAGCATCCGCTGAGTACGCATGGCGCAGATCTGCGCGGGCGAACCGACGCCGTGCGCCAGGAAATGCGGGCCGTAGTGGTATTTGGCGTATCCGAGTCGTCCGGTGTCGGCCTGGGACATGGCCCGGTACACGACGACGCACTGCGCCTGTCCCGATGCGATCGCGACAGCCGCGTTGGTGACGGCTGCGGCGACACTGCCTCCGCCGCCGCCCCACATCATGTTCGACCAACGGAGTTCGTCGACCATAAGGGCCGCGCCCAGGATGGGGCCGTCGTTGGAACCGCCTGCGTACGAGACGAATCCGTCGATCTCACGGGGCGATACCCCGGCGTCGGCACAGGCATCGATGATGGCCTTGATGGTCATCTGCTGTTCGGTCATGGGCGATTGCCCACGCTTGTAATGCATCTCGGCGACGCCGACGACGGCGGTCGCACCACGAATCGATCCGGACATCACTGCTCTCCATTCGGCGAGTCGGCCCGGCGCCACCGCAGCAGCGGCCAGGGTTCGCCCTCCTTGTGCTCGAAGACGCCGGTGACGGGCTCGCCGATGCGCGGTGTCCGCTCGACGTCGTCGACGAGCAGGCCCAGGACGCGGCGACCGCCGGCGTCGGCCAGTTCGACGAGAACACTGATGTAGGGCATCCGGTCGGACAGTTCCTCGATGTACGGGTACCAGCTCCGACTCCAGCTGTAGACGGTGCCCACCGGTTCGACGCGCTCCCATTCGAGGTCGAAGCCGTGACAGGAGCCGCACACCGACTGCGGACTCCAGATCCAGGTCCGGCAGGTGCCGCAGCGTTGTAGCCGCAGTTCACCGGCGAGAAGGCCCTCCCAATACGGCGCATCGAGACCGTCGGCCGCCGGCCCCCACGGGACGTCGACCGTCGGGGCGGTCATGCGCGATCACCGGGCGGGAAGTTCTCCAGGGCGGCCGCCAGCCAGGTGCCGTCGTCGCGTTCCCAGATCGAGCGCAGACCGATCTCGCGGCCATCGAAGGCGTACACCGCCTCACCGATCATCCGGTCGCCGTCCGCACGGACGCCGACGATCCGGTGGTTCTCGATCGCGCCACGGGGCACGTCGACGCCCTCGAACACGGTCGGGAGGTTCTCCTGGACCATCTCCGCCAGCGCGGACTTCATGTCCCCAGCGGCGACGTGGCCGACGTGCTGCGTATAGCGCGCACGAAAGTCGTCGATCTCGCTCATCGCGTCACTCCTTCACCGCCGGATGCCCGGCGTCTGTGCAATAAACCTTACGTCTTTAGATAATCACGGTCAATCGAGGCGGGCCGTACCGGACTGCTCGACCCGCAGTCGGCGGCCGGCCATCTCGGCCTCGGCGAGCTCACGGAGGTCACCGGAGTCGGTGACCACCGCCAGCGTCCGCGCGCCGCCCGGTACGCGCGCCGCCACGAATGCCTTCTCGGGGTTACCGTCTCGACCGAAAGCGACTGTCCAGGATTCGATCTCGGCAATTCCGTCATGGGTCTCGGCCACCGTGGTCGTCGGCTCCGCATCCACCTCGGCCTGGACGTTCTCGCGGCGGAAGCCGTCGACCGGCGGTTCGGTGCTGTAGACGCCGAACGCATGCTTGGTCAGGTACCCGCTGTTCGCGGTCACCAGACCGTAGGTACCCGGCGACTCGCGAAGTCGCGAGACGACCGTGGCGATGGCGCGCGTGCTGTAGTTGTTCCACGGCCCGCCGGCGAAGGTGAGACCACCGGTGCAGGTCAGCGGGCGCTGCGTACCACTCGGATCGACCCCCAGTGCGACGACCCGCCTCGACTCGTCGATCGCGCCGCCGTACTGCTCGCCGCCGTGCGTCGACAGGATGCGCCGCAGTCGGGCGACATGCCGGTCGTTCACGATCCGGGTGCTGTCCTGGGCCCCGCGCAGCGGCAGTTCTGCAAGCAACCGCTCGACGAGCGCCGGTCGCACCGACTCCTCCACCAGCACGTAGTCGGGAGCGGTACACGTCTGGCCGGCGTTCACCGCCTTGGCCCAGGCGATCCGCCGGGCGGCGACGTCCACATCGGCGTCGGAGGCCACGATCACCGGGCTCTTACCGCCCAGCTCGAGCGTCACCGGGGTCAGATTGCGAGCGCTCGCCGCCATGACCGCACGGCCCACCGGCGTCGAGCCGGTGAAGAACGTGTGATCGAACGGCCGCCCGGCCAGCGATGCGCTGACCTCTGCGTCACCCAGCACGAGGCGAACCGCCTCGGCATCGACGTACCGCGGCAGCTGCTCCGAGAGATATCTCGCGGTCGCGGCGGAGATCTCCGACGGCTTCACGACCGCGGCGTTCCCCGCTGCCAGACAACTCACCAGTGGATGAAGGGTCAGCAGGATCGGGAAGTTCCAGGCGCCGAGGATGAGAGCAACTCCCTTGGGCTCCGGGACAATCCACGCTTGACCCGGCGCGGTCGCCGCACTCACCCGAACCCTCTCCGGCTTCATCCACTGCGCCAGGTTCGCAAGCGTGTGCCGGATCTCGTGCCGGACAGGCGCGATGTCGGCCATGAACGTCGCCATCGGGTCTCGCCCGAGATCGGCGCACACCGCGGCCGCGATACCGGCCTCGCAGTCGTCGATGAATCGCAACAACCCCTCGAGCTGAGCCACCCGCCAGGACAGCGGCCTCGTGCGCCCACTCGTGAAAGCCCTACGGGCACAATCGAGGTCGTGGTCGATGCCGGCGGTGGTCGAGCCGGCGGGGATCTGGGTAACACTCATCGATGACTCCGGTTTCTTCGCGGGGTGCCGACAGCCCACCGTGGGCCGGCTAGATACCGTGAGCATACATAGTGTTCAGACGTGACGTCAATCACAAAAACGGCAGTGCAGATCCGAGTTCGATCGATGTGCGTCACGCACGATTCCACCGCCGATCACCGGGAGTTCCGCCGGAATAGTCCGAAATCGACTCGGCAGGAGGGTTTTCGAACTCTCCCGCGTCGCGTTGTGCAGCGCGGTCAGCGACGTCCGTAGATCGCTGCGAAGACGAATCGTGTGACCATCTCCGTGACGGCGGCACGGTCGCCGAGATGGGCCTCCCCGGCCAGCGAACCGGCAATCGTGCGTTCGATCGTCCACAACAGGGTCGCCGCATACTCACGAACGGGCGGCCCGGCGGGCGCGAGACCTCGCTTCCGATCGGCGAGGATGATCGACTCGAGCACGGTCTCCATCGCACTCATCGCCGCCAGGTATTCGACACGCAGTTCGGGCAGACGCGGCCACTCGTGCACGGCGTTCTTGATGACCGCCCCCGCGTGACGATCGACGTTCAACCACTGGTCGACCTGGGCCATGAGCGCCGACGGGTCCGCCCGATCGACCTCGACGATGTCAGCGAGCCCGGCGACGACATGCGCGGCCGCTTCCCGGAACAGGACGACGAAGGCATCTTCCTTGCTGCGGAAGTAGAAGTAGAAGGATGCGCGAGAAGTGTTGGAGTGCTTGAGGATCTTCGCCACCGACAGCTCGGCGAGGGTCTCGGTCATCAGCAGCTCGCGCATCGAGTTCAAGATGTTGCGCGCGGTCTCGGTTTCGACGGCCACGGGTTCCGCGGCCGGCGGTGCGGTCACCTCGGTCGCGGCGTCCTTCGCCGTCGCGCGCCGCCCCTTCGCCGGGGCGCGTCCTCCGTAGATGGCCGCCTCGTTGATCGCGGTCAACGACGTCGTGACGCTCGCGGCGGCCGGCAACCGATCATCGAGACCACGGGTGCTCACGTAGAAGGCACGCTCGGCGCCGCCGACCAGCATCGCGGCGAGCATCACCGCGGGAGCTCCGTCAGGTGCCCGACCCTCGGCTCGCTCGAACCTGATCTGTTCCGCCAGAGCCGACACGAACTGTTCGAACATGCGCTGCCACGCCTCGGCCACCGCCGGTCGGCTGTGCATGTGCTCGATGACCGCGCAGATCACTGCTCCGTGCTTCGACCACATCTCGAGCGTCTGGTCGAGACTCGACCCCATTCGCCGGGCCCGGTCGCGACCCGGGTCCGTCCCCCACGGTGCGTCGAGACCGTACGACTCGTCGAAGACACGGCCCAGGAGCGCAACCAGCACGTCGTACTTGTTGGCGAAGTAGTGGTAGAAATTCGCCCGGGACAAACCGCCGACCTCCAGGATCTGCGCCACCGTCAGGTCCTGGAGAGATGTGTTGGCCAGCAATTTCTCGGTCGCGTCGAACACCGCGATCTCCGCCGCGGAACTCCCGTCGTGGTCACGGGGGCGTCGACGCGCGAACGAACCCTGGCTCATGGGAGAAGAGTAGTAGATGTCCGGACACGCCGTCTGCAGGGTCGTCTGCAGGGAGGGACCGGGGTGACCTGATCGTTCACGACCGGAGTCCGGCACCGGTCCGCAGTCCCGCCAGCAACGCCTCGTCGAAGTCGTCCGGACACTCCAGCATCGGATAGTGACCGGCGTCCAGCTCCACGAGCTCACCGCCCAGACGATCCCGCACCCACCGGGCACCGCGCACCGAGAGCGCCGGGTCCGCGTCGCCGACGATCTGTGTCACCGGCAGCGACAGACGATTCAGCAGATCGACCTGCTCGGTGGTCATCAAGGTGCGCAACGCCGCCCCAGCGGCCCAGCTCGGGGTCTGAAGCGAGATGCGATGCAGCCAATCCAGCACCGACGGTTCCGGGTCGCTTCCCTTGAAAGGGTCCCCGACCGCCTTCCGCCGGAAGGAGATCCGGTCGGCGTGCTCGGCCGCGAGCATCGCCTCGAGCGGCCCCTCCGGCGGCACCCCGAAGGGGAAGGTCTCGTGTCGCGCCGACGCGACGCCGTTCGACGCGACGAGCACCAGGGAACGCGCGAGATCCGGTCGCCGACAGGCCAATCGCATCGCGACCAGGCCACCCAGCGACCATCCGACGAGGGCCACCCGGTCGAGGGCGCGTTGCTCGATGACCTCGATGGCGTCGTCGCAGAGTGAGTCGATGTGACAACCGGCGCGAGGGGCGTCCGAGTTCCCATGGCCCCGAAGGTCCATCGCGACCACCCGGTGGCCGCTCTCAACCAGCACACGGATCTGCCGATCCCACACCTCCCCACTCAGACTCCAGCCGTGGATGAGCAGCACACCCGGCCCGTCACCGACGTCGTGGAACGCGATCCGGACGCCGTCCCGCGTCAGGACATGGAAGTGGTTCATCCGAGCCGGCCTCCGCCGACGAAGGTCGCGACCTCGTCGACACTCTGACGGTGTGTCCGATAGCCGTTGACCGGGTGATCGACATCCGCGTAACCGAAGGAGATCCCCAGCAGAACCTGCCGGTCAGCGGGTAAACCGAGATGCTCACGGAGGAGGGGTGCCTGAGTGGCGAGCGCCGCCTGCGGAATCGCGGCCACCCCGCGACTGTGCGCCGCGAGCAGAAAACTCTGGACGAAGAGCCCGCAGTCGACGGCGCCGTAGGTGCCCAGGACCTCTTCGGTGGTGAGCACGGCAACGTTCGGGGCGTCGAAGAAATCAAAGTTGCGCAACGTCTGTCGCGCCGAACCCACCCGATCGTCCCGGGCGATACCGAGGCTGTCGTACAGCTGCCATCCGCTCTCCCGACGGCGCTCGCGGTACACCCCCTCGTAGGCCCGCGGGAACTCGACGTCCGGCCGGACATCGGCCCCGGACGCAACCCGCGCCCGCAGCGCTTCCCGTAGGCGACCAGTGGCGTCGCCCTCGGTGATGTGCAGGTGCCACGGCTGGGTGTTGCACCAGGAGGGGGTTCGGCGTGCGATGTCGAGGATCGCTTCTATCTCGTTGCGCGGCACCGCCGTAGGCCGGAATGCGCGACAGCTCCAGCGCGTGGCCAGCAGGTCGCGCAGCACTTCGGCGGCGAGGCCGGAACCGACTGCGCCGGTCTCGTGGGTCGGGACTCCGGACATTGGCTTGTCTCCTCCTGATGGATCTTGCTCGCCGGCCGGTGGCACCAGCGACGAGACACCTAACCAGACATGAAGTGTAGACATAGTGTTCAGTCGGGTCTACCCTGCCGTGTAACGGCCGTCACACCGGCCGCTTCACGCACTCGGCGAGGAAGAGGACATGACACCCCACGCAGCACCACAGCCGGACGAGCAGACTTTTCGCGGCGACCTGGATGTACCGACGGGATTGCCCCGCGGGATCGACCTGGGACGAATCGCTAACAAGGACAAGGCAATAGCCATGTATGGGAGAGACCTGGTCGAGAAGCTGACCGACCACGCACTCCTCGCCGACGACTACGCGTACGCGGCGATGCTCGACTTCAAGGACCCGTCGTACACCTCGACGTGGCGCACGTTCGACCAGGCACTCGAGTACGGCATCGACGCCGTGGACGATCCGAGTCCCGGATTGATCGCGCTGTTCGAGCAGCTCGACCGGGTCCCCGAATGGGTCGACTTCGACCAGCTCTACCGGGGCGCGGTCGCGTTCTGGCGCGCCGGACCGATCGTCCCGCCGGTCCTCGCCTGGGGTGCGATCGCCGGCGGGTTCTCGATGTACAGCGCCACGCGCCCGGTCCTGTTCAGCGGCCGGCTGCGCAAAGAGGACAAGGTCGGGACGCGACTCATCGAGAGCTTCCGTTACGTGGTGGCGGCGTACACCCCGGGCGGGATGAGGCGCTTCGAGGAAGGGTTCCGGCTGACCGCCAAGGTCCGCATGATCCACGCCGCCGTCCGTCACAGCCTCGGGCGCTCGGACCACTGGGACTGGGCGAACTGGGGCATCCCGATCAACAACCTCGACAGCATGGTCACCCAGGCCGGGCAGTTCGGTGTCAAGTTCACCGATGCCGTCCAGTCCGCCGGAATCCGTTACAGCGACCGCGAACTCGACGACATCTTCGCTCTGAGCCGCTATGTCGGTCATGTCATCGGTGTCCCGGAGGACATCTTGCACACCGACTACGACGACGCCCGCCGAAAGACAGATCTGCACACTCTCATCGAGTTGCCGCCGGACGAGCTCTGCCACGACGTCGTGCATTCGATCATCGAGTACAGCGTCGAGAACCCGCCCGGCGATGTCGAGGTCCTGCCGGGGCCGGTCGCGAAGTTCATGACGAACGAACGAAGGCTGAAACTCGCTTACGGACTGCTGCACTCGTGGATTCCGCCGCATGTGATGGACGCTCTCGGCGTCGAGAAGACCGCTTGGCGGCACATTCTGCCGGCCATCAGTCCCCTCGTCACCTTCGCCGATCGTGTCGGGCGGATACTCCCGCACGACGACGAGAAGGCAGCCTTCGCCATGCTTCGCCAGTTCAACGACGCCATAAAGCTCCCCGATGGAGCCGACAAGCAGATGGCCGTGGCCAACCCGGACGAGGTTCACGCGGACATCGCCGCGAACAAGGGCGGCATGCCGGTGGTGGCGAAACGATGACCGCACATCGGACATCGGCACCACATCGGACATCGACACCACGTCCCCCGTGGCCGGGCCCCGATTGGTCCGGCGCACCGGACAACTCGTTCCGGCCGAACGCGGAGTTCGGCGACGCGGAGCTCGAAGCGGCGCTCGAGGAAGCGAATCTGCCGATTCTGCTCGGATCGCTGGCATTGCTCACCGGTGACGACCGCTGGATTCGTGAGCCGTTTCTTCCCACCCCGCCGCCCGACCTCGGCGACCACGATGGCGGTGGTTTCGGTCCGGAACTCGCGACCCGCATCCGACAGGAAGCACACACGGCACTGTGCGCCTGGCGTGACGGTGACCTGACGATGGCCGATCCCCCGGCACCCGAACGACTTTCGCAAATCCTGTCGGTCATCCTGGCCGAACAATCCCCGACGACTACGGCCGGCTGCTCGGCGAGGAGATGGGGATCCACCGACGCCACTCCGAACCGTCGTCACCGCCGGCGGACGGTTTCCGGGTCGCCGTCATCGGTGCCGGCATCTCCGGACTCGCGATGGCGATCCGCCTGGAGCAGGCGGGAATCGACTACATCCTGATCGACAAGAACACTGCCGTCGGCGGCACGTGGCACGAGAACGTGTATCCGGGCTGCGGCGTCGACACCCCGAGTTACCTGTACGCGCTGTCCTTCGACCCCAAACCGGACTGGTCGAGTCACTTCGCTTCCCAGCATGAACTGGCCGAGTACTGGCGGGATCTGGCCGAGCGGCACGGCGTGCTCGCACGAACACGGTTCTCGACCATGGTGGATTCAGCCGCCTTCGACTCCGGCACCTCGACGTGGACACTCACGGTCCGTTCGGTCCACACCGGTGAGGCCGAGAACCTCACCGCGACCGCCGTCGTCAGTGCCGTCGGACTGCTGAACCAGCCGAGCATCCCGGACCTTCCGGGACTCCAGGACTTCGACGGTCCGGTTCTCCACACCGCCCGTTGGGATCCCGAGTTCGACCTCCGGGGCAAACGCGTCGCCGTGGTGGGCACGGGCGCCAGCGCGATGCAGTTCGTCCCCGCCGCGGCCGAGATCGCCGCACAGGTGCGTATCTTCCAACGGTCACCGCAGTGGGCGATGCCCCATCCGTTGAAAGGTGTTGCGGTACGCGCGTCGACACACTGGCTGAACGAACACGTGCCGTTCTACCTGGCGTGGTACCCCGCCAGGCTGTTCTGGCGCATGGGCGACAAGGTGTGGCGTCTGCTGCAGGTCGATCGCGATTATCCGCACCTCGGCCGCGCCATCAACAAGGGAAACGACCGGCTCCGCGCGATGCTCACCGCATACATCGAAAGCGAGTTGTCAGATCGCCCGGACCTGTTGGAGAAGAGCCTTCCCGATTATCCGCCGTACGGAAAGCGTCTGCTGATCGACGCGGGCTGGTTCCGCACCCTGCGTCGGGACAATGTGGACCTGATCACCACCGGGATCGAGACCATCACGCCGAACGGTGTCGCCACCACGGCGGGAACGACTTTCGAGGCCGACGTGATCGTCCTCGCCACGGGGTTCCGATCGGTGGACGTCCTCGGCTCGGTCGAGGTCCGCGGACGTGACGGACGAACTCTGCGGGAGGTCTGGGGCGATGACGACGGTAGGGCGCATCTCGGGATCACCGTGCCCGGGTTCCCCAACTTCTTCTGCCTATACGGCCCGAACACCAACACCGGCCACGGCGCGACGGTCATCGCCGGGACGGAGATGCAGATCCAACACGTGACCGCATTGCTCGCCACGATGATCGACGATCGCCTCGCGACCATCGAGGTTCGTCCCGAGGCGTACGAGGCCTACAACCGGGAACTCGACGAGGCGCTCGCGGACACCCGTCTGGCATTTCGGCGGCACCACCACATACTACCGCAACGATCGTGGGCGGATCGTCACCAACAGCCCATGGCGCTACGTCGACTACTGGCGACGGGTCCACCAACCCGATCCGGCCCACTTCCTCACCACCCGCGACACCGTCACGGCCGGCCTGCGCTCCGCCGTCGCGGAACCTGTTGCCCAACCCGGGTGAATTCCCACTCCCTCAACGTGATCGAGACAGGACCCATGAACCGCACACAGACATCGCCGGAACCCGTCGCGGCTCCCGGTATCTCCGCCACCACCCTGGTCGAGGCCTTCCAGGCAACCGCGGCGAATCGCACCCACTGCACCGCCCTGACCGCATCCGGCGACAACCGTTCGTACACCTGGGGCGAGTACCGCGACGCGGTGGAGGAAGTGGCCACCGGCCTCGCGAGCCTCGGCGTCTCCCGCGGTGACACCGTCGCCCTCATGGTGCGCAACAGTCCGGAGTTCCACATCCTCGACATGGCGGTGCTGCACCTCGGCGCGACCCCGTTCTCCATCTACCTGACCTCGGCGCCCAACAGATCAGCTACCTGTTCGAGAACGCGGGCAACCGCGTCGTCGTCGCCGATCCCGAGTTCGTCGACGTTCTCCGACGCACGGCGGCGCCCACCGTCGAACACATCGTCGTCAACGGCGCCGTCGACGACGGTCCGCACGGCCGCGACGACGGTCCCGAGGCGCTCATCTGCCTCGCCGACCTCCGGCGGCATCCCTCGGACGGCTTCGACTTCGAACAGGCCTGGCGCACCGTCGGGCCCGACGACCTGGCGACCCTGATCTACACCTCCGGGACCACCGGCGACCCCAAGGGGGTCGAGCTCACCCACGCGAACCTCATGTTCGTGATGTTCACCTGCAACCTGCGCTTCCCGTTCGCCTCCGACGGCGCGGCGATCAGCTACCTCCCCACGGCACATGCGGCCGACCGCGTCTTCTCCCACTATCTGGCGACCGTGACCGGATGGCCGATCACGACCGTGCGCGACGCGACAGCCGTCTTCGCCGCCGTGGCCGAGGCGCGTCCGACCTGGTTCCTCGGCGTTCCCCGGATCTGGGAGAAGCTCCGTGCCGCACTCCTCGCCCGTTTCGCCGCACTTCCGGACGATCAGCGAGAACCCACGCTCGCAGCAATCGAGGCGGCAACGCGCAGGGTACAGATGGAGCAGCGTCACGAACCGGTCCCGGCCGAGGTCGAAGCGTCGGTCGCCGCCGCCGACGGACAGATCTTTGCCGGACTCCGCGCCCAGCTCGGCCTCGACCGCGTCGCGCTGCTCATGACCGGCGCCGCCCCGATCGCGCCGGCGGTACACGAGTTCTTCCTCGCCATCGGCACTCCGCTCCAGGAAGGTTTCGGCATGTCCGAGACCGGAGCACTCGGCTTCACCAACCTGCCCACCGACATTCGCGTCGGGAAGGTCGGACTCGCGCAACCGGGTACCGAGGCGAAACTGGCGCCGGACGGCGAACTGCTCCTGCGCGGCCCCCATGTGATGAGGGGCTATCGCAAAGACCCCGAGAGGACCGCCGAGGCCATCGACGAGTCGGGTTGGCTGCACACCGGTGACATCGCACGGATCGACGAGGACGGATGGGTCACGATCGTCGACCGCAAGAAGGAACTCATCATCAACGCCGCCGGTAAGAACATGTCGCCGGTGAACATCGAGGGCAAACTCAAGAGCGCATCGCCGCTCATCGGCCAGGCGTGTGTCTTCGGCGACCGGCGCCCGTACAACGTCGCACTGATCGTCTTGGATCCGGACGCCGCGGACACCTACGCGGCCGCGCACGGTCTCGCCGACGGCTCCCCGGCGACACTGGTCGCGAATCCTGCCCTGCAGGCCGTGATCGCCGAAGCAGTCGAGCGCGCCAATGCTCAGCTGTCGCGGGTCGAGCAGGTCAAGCACTATCGGCTGCTCGCCGACGAGTGGCTACCGGATTCCGACGAACTGACACCGACCATGAAACTCAAACGACGCGCCGTCGCCGACAGGTACGCCTCGGTCATCGACGAGGTCTACTCCGAGAGTTCGCCGTAGCCACCGAAACCGCCCCTGGAAACCACCCTCTGTAGTCGCGCCGACGTGGTGTCGTCGGACAGTCTGTAGAGGGCGGATTTCAGGGGCGCTTTGCGGTTCGGGCTAGGACTTGGCGGTAGCGGCCGGCACCGCGCTCGGCAAGAACGCCGGAAGAACGAAGGTACGCAACATGTCCCGGTGTTCGGGGTCGTCCGGACGATCGAAGTCCAGACGCCCGACGAGGATGAACTGGACGAGCGCGATCCACTCCGCCATCTTCTCCCTGTCGACGTCCCGTCGGACCTCGCCGCGCTCCATCGCCCGTTCGATGACCGGGTCCCACATCTCGGCGGTCAGCCGCGCGGCGAGGCCCGAGGCACCGACCAGCGGTTCGGCCATCTGCATGTGCTCGGGGCTGACGAGGATGCGGATCAACGGATCACGACGTCCGCGGTCGACCAGGAAGATCAGGCCCTCGACGAGCTGATCGGCGAAGGTCTCCTTCTCGAGCAGGAACTTCCGCGCTTTGGCGAACAGCATCCGCGAGCGCCGCTCGATGATGGCCGAGATGAGCGTGTCGCGGTCGCCGAAGTAGCGGTAGACGGTCGGGCGGGACACACCGGCCTCACGACCGATGTCGTCCATCGTCGTCTTGGATACGCCGTATCGCTGGAAAACCTTCTCGGCAGCGACCATGATCTGTTTACGGGCCTCGTCGACGTCCTCGCTCAGGACGTTGCCCGTCTTTCTGCGTGCCACGTGTGTGCACCTCCCTCAAGCGATGTTACAACGGACAAACTGTGTCATCTGTCCGCGAGGCGGAAAATTCGAGACAGCCTCGTCGTCCGTGGCGTCGAGGCGGCCGACACGCAAAACGACCGAGGCGCGGATGTCCTCCGCAACCTCGGCCGTCTCACACCCAGCGCGTATCCCGTCTAACGCACGCGCACCCCTCAGCGCACGCGATCGAAGCGAGTGTCCACGTCCTTGTACTCGTCCCGGATCACCGTCTTGGCGATCTTTCCACTTGGGAGCCGGGGCAGCGGGTCCTGCCGGATCACCACGTAGCGGGGCACCTTGAAGTCGGCCAGGACCTGCTGGCAGTGCTCGACGATCGTCTTCTCGTCGACGTCGCCCGAGGTCGTCACGATGGCCGCCGGCGTCTCGCCGAACCGGTCGTCGTTCGCCGCGATCACGGCGACTTCCTGGACACCGTCGATGGCGCCGATCGCGATCTCGAGTTCCACCGGCGAGATGTTGATGCCGCCGGAGATGATGAGGTCCTTGAGACGATCGACGAACTTCACCCGACCCTCTTCGTCCGCCTCGCCCAGGTCACCGCTGTGCAGCCAGCCGTTCCGGAGGGCCTGCGCGGTGGTCTCGGGGTCGTTCCAGTATCCGGGGGTCACACCCGGGCCGCGGACGACGAGCTCGCCCTCTTCCCCGGGCGCCGCTTCCTCACCCTTGTCGTTGAAGACCTTGACCTCGGTGAAGATCGACCCGGTGCCGCACCGATCCGGGTACTCGAAGGCCTCCTCGCGGATCGTCGCGGTCGCGACGCCGCCCGCTTCGGTCATGCCGTAGATCTGGCGCAGCAGCACACCCTTGTCGCCCCAGCGCTTGAGCAACGGCACCGGCACCGCTGCGCCGCCGACGATCGCGGTCTTGAGGGAACTCAGGTCCGCGTCGGCGAACTCCGGGGCACGCGAGATGGCCTCGAAGATCAGCGGAACACCGAAGATGGCTTCCACCGAGTGCTTCTCGAGGAGCTTCACCGCGTTCGAGGGGTTCAGTTCCGGCTCGATGACCAGCGTGCCGCCCAGAACCGTCGTGATCAGGAGTCCGTACACCAGACCCGGGGTGAAGGCGAGCGGCAGGACCAGCAGCGTGGTGGTTCCCGGCCGGAAGCCCTCCTCGGTGAGCGTGTTCTCCAGGACGATCGACGTGAGGGTCTGATTGGTCAGGATCACCCCCTTGGACAGACCGGTGGACCCACTCGTGAACAGCACGGTGGTCGGCTCGTCCCGATCGAGATCGACCCGGAAGTCGTCCGCACTCCCGCTACGCAGCGCCTCGAGCTCGGCGTAGGTGACCACGGTGAACGGTTCACCGATCGCGGCGGTGTCCTCGGCGAGCTGTTCGAAACCCGGCGCAACGATCACGACGCCGATTCCCGCGTCGTCGGCGATCTTCCGCAGCTCCGCCGGACGGTAACGGCTGTTGAGCGGAACCAGGACACCACCGGACTTGAGCGCACCGAGGGCCGCGACCGGCCACTCGAGCGAGTTCGGCCCGAGCAGGCCCACCCGGTCACCCCGGGCGACTCCCTTGTCTTCCACGAGGAGGCGGGCGATGCGGCTGCTCCAGTCCCGGAGCTCACGGTAGGAGATCTCGGACTCGGAGAACACCACGGCGGTGGTGTCACCCTTGGTCCGGGCCCACCAGTCGAGGGCTTTGCCGATGGTTGCGGTCATGATCGTACTTTCTTCTATGTCAACGGGTTTCGATGCGACCGAGGGGCGCGGCCGCCGCACTGCGAGAATCCGGCGGAACGACCGGCCCCCCAATCACCTAACGCTTATAGGATAAATCGGACTTCGCCGACACGGGCCGATTCGGCCGAACCGACCCCCCGGTGATCACGAACCGGCGGCGCGTCCTTCGGCGACCAGCCTCTTGGTCTCACGACGGAAGACCTGGTTGGCGATCTCGTTGCGGCCCAAGAGCATCTCGCCGGCATCGGCACTGCCCATGCCCACCTGCGAATCCCGCAGCAACGGGAAATCCTCCTGGTGCAGAACGGCGAGCAGGATCTCCCAGTTCTTGTTCCACAGGCGCTCCCAGCGCTCCTGTTCCATTCCGCTGTCCTCGACCGACGGAACGATCAGACGCTGCTCCATCCGCGACTTGGTCGGGTCGGTGGGATGCGGCCGGAAGGTCAACAGCTGGAAGTGATCCGGCTGACGGAGCAACGTGCTGTTCGGCCCGAGCCAATGGGTCTCGGTGACGTACTTGTCCAGCGGCGCGTCACCGGGGTCCTCCTCGAGGAATCGGTCGATCGTCTTGCGCGGCGCGATGAACCGGCAGTGTCGCCCGAAGTCCTCGAAGGCCATCACGTTGGTGTGGATGACCTTGCCCGCGGTGTTCGGATGCGCGTACTGGATGTGGTAGCCGTCCAGGAAGGCGTCCTGCATGATCTTCCAGTTGGTGGGCTCGTCGAAGCCCCCCGCCCGGAAACACACCAGTTTGTCCAGGTTGTACTCGGCGAGCATCGTGTCGATCTCGGGACCGAGCCACGCCGCGACATCGATCTCGGCCGAGGCGTTGTCGACGACCCAGATGAATCCGTGACGCTCCTCGGTCGGGATCTCGATGAGTCCGTGGTCGGAACGATCCACGTCGCCGAAGGTCGAGTCGCGCGTGATGGTCCGCAGCGATCCGTCCGGGTCGTAGGACCAGCGGTGGTAGCCACACGAGAAGATCCGGCAGCGCCCCTTCTCGCTCTTCTCGAGCATCGCCCCGCGATGTCGGCAGAGATTGACGAACGACCGGACACTGCCGTCCTTCTGCCGCACCACGATGATGTTGTTCCGCGGCATCTGGACCGTGACGAAGTCGTTGGGCCGGGAGATCTCGCTGCCGTGCGCGACGATCGAGGGCACACGGCCGAAGATGTGGTCGCGCTCCTCCTTCGCGAGCACCGGATCGGTGAACTCTTCGGGCTCGAACTGGACGATCTCGTCGAACTTGTCCGTCGTCTCGTTGCGCAGGAGGTCCAGCGCACGCCTGATTCGATCTTGACGGGGAAGCGAAGTGGTCATGATTCCCTCCGTGGAGGAGCGGTTGTCTGCGAGTAGGGATGCACCCGGCGGGCTGCCGCGGATACGGACCTAAACCTACAGTAATAAGTTTTATGGGGCAACGGTGCGGCCTGGGTACCGGTGCGGCGAGCGGGGAACACAACCCGCCGCACCGGTGGTCTGGGACGCCGGGTCAGGACTCCGGGGTGAACCGGATCGGCATGCGGACGCAGCCACGCACCTGGCTGGCGTGGAACACCGGCGGATCCGATTCCACGAGCTGGAAATCGGGGATTCGGCGCAGGATCTCTTCGAGCGCGACCGTGAGCTCGATGCGCGCGAGATGTGAACCGAGGCATCGGTGTGCGCCACCGCCGAACGACAGATGGCGGTTCGGCTTACGGGCGATGTCGAGGGCATCGGGGTCCTCGAACTCCTCGTGGTCCCGATTCGCCGAGCAGAGCATCAGGATCAGCTGCTCGCCCGCCGAGATCTTCATCCCGCCCAGTTCGACGTCACGGGTGGCGCGACGCCCGGGCACCACGGCCGCCTCGATGCGCAGGATCTCCTCGACCGCGGTCGGGATCATCAGCTCCGGGTCGTCGATGATCTGCTGTCGCTGCTCGGGATTGTTCACCAGGTGGACGATCGCCCACGCCAGCGAGCCCTGGACGGTGTGCAGGCCGGCGATGAGCAGCAGGAAGAACATGCGGTTCAGCTCTTCGTCGGTCAGCAGCCGGAGTCCGTCCTCGAGCTCCACCTCGGTGTGGATGAGCTGTGAGGTGACGTCGTCGCCCGGGCTCGCGCGGCGCTCGTCGACCATCTTCTGGAAGTAGCCGAGCATCTGCATGCCGGCGATCGCACGAGCTTCCAGCGACTCCTGTTCGGAGCCACCGGGCTTGCCGAACAGCACGACGTCGGTCGCCTCGGTGAACAGCGGCGCGTCCTCGACCGGCCAGTCCATCAGCGCCAGGAAGATCCGAGCCGGGAGTTCGTGGGCGAACTCCGAGATGTATTCGGCCTCACCCTTCTTCGCGAAGCCGTCGAGCAGGTCGTTGACGACACCTCTGATGTCATCGGACAGCTTCTTCATCCGCGCTGGACCGAACAGCGGCTGCAGCGCCTTGCGGTAGCCGGTGTGCTCCGGGGGATCGAGCTCGATCGGGATGAATTTGCCGAAGGCCTCGTTCGTCACCAGGTTGTTGGGGTAGCTCGAGAAGGTCTCCGCGTCGCGCAGGACCTCGTGGATCTCGTCGTAAGAGGTGACGATCCAGTGGCCGCCGTGGGCCGTCGAGTAGACGACCGGTCCCTTCGCGGCGAGTTCTGCGGCAAATTCCTGGAATCGATCGATCGGGGCTGCGATGGACTGGTCGTAGACGTCGAAGTCGACGGTGACGTCCTCGCGGGATCGTTCCGCTGTTGTCATTACTGGTCCTTTGTGGTCGTGGAGTCGGTGGTGAGCAGCGCCAGGGCCCGTTCCGGACACATCGACACCGCCTCGCTCGCCTGAGCCGCCTCGTCCGGGGTGAGAGCGCGTTCCGGAACGACGGGGTCGCCCTGATCGTCGGCGTCGATCAGATCAGGGGCGACCCCGTAGCACAGTCCGTGTCCGGCGCACGCCACGCGATCCACGATGAGAGTGGTGGGCTGCGGGGAGGACATGGTCAGGCGTTCGGGTTCTTCTGCTCGAGGTCCTCGGGGAACCACATGCCGACGCGCGACATGGTGCCGCCGTCGCCCGAGGAGATGACCTGGCCGGACATGTAGGCGGCGTCATCCGAGGCCAGGAACAGGGCGATCTTGGCGTTGTCGACGAGTGACGGCGGGCGGTTCAGCTTGAGCGGGATCGGCGAGACGAACGGGTCCCACGGGCCGGAGACCTCTTCGTAGGACTGGCCGACGACCGGCGAACCGGCGGGCATCAGGAAGTTCGGCGACATGCCGTGGGTCGGTGCGAGGCCGTTGACGCGAATGCCGAAGGGGCCGAGGTCCAGGCTCAGGCCGCGCACGAGGCCGTTGACGCCGGCCTTGGTGGCCGAGTACAGCGCGATCTGGTGGTAGGCGAGGAACGAGGCCGCCGACGAGGTGGCGATGATGGTGCCGCCGCCGTTGCGCTTGAGATGGGGAACCGCGGCCTGGGCGGTGAAGATGACACCGGAGAGGTTGACGCCGAGGACATTGTTCCAGTCCTCCTCGGTCAGGTCCTCGAAGTTGACCTGCTCGCCGCCGGCGACGGTGGGCACGCCACCGCGCGAGACGACTCCCGCATTGGCCCAAGCGATGTCGAGCTTGCCGAACTCGGCGACCGTCTGGTCTACCGCGGCGGTGATCTGGTCCTTCTTGGAGACGTCGGCGGTGATGGCGATCGCCTCGCCACCCTGCTGCTCGACGAGCTTCACGGTCTGCTCGGCGCGATCACCGTCGATGTCGACGACGGCGACCTTGGCACCCTCCGCCGTGAACAGCTGGGAGGACTGACGGCCCAGACCCGAGCCGGCTCCGGTGATGAGTGCGACTTTGCCTTCGAGTTTCATGTTCGATCCTTGCTCTGGGGGGGGTGAGTGGCGATACCTGCCGAGTTCGCGGCCAGGCTGACTGACGCCGTGAAACGAGGTGACTCGCATCGTGACGTGTGAGTCGATGTGATGACCGCCACCTTCGGGCACCACGTTAGATCGTTGAACATGAGACGTCAAGTGATATTTGTCAGCAGCTCAAGGTTTTCTTTTCTCGTTGCCACACAGCTGATTTCAACGACGACGACCAGGCGTGACAGTGTCACGCCTGGTCGTCTGTTTCGTTCCGCGCGCCACCTTGGCGACCCGGAAGGATCGCCACGTTGGCGTCGTTCAGTTGTCGGTCGTGCAGCCGTCGGAGAGGTCCGCCCTCACCCGGTTCAGGACTGCGGGGGCGCCGGTAGGTGCACGGTCTTGATCTCGAAGAACTCCTCGAGACCCTCCGCGCCGCCCTCGCGGCCGACACCGGACTGCTTGTAGCCGCCGAACGGCAGGGTGAAGTCGAGAACAGAGGTGTTCACGTTGACCGTTCCGGTCCGGATGCGTTGCGCGAGTTCGAATCCGCGCTCCACGTCGGCGGTGAAGACGGCACCGGACAAGCCGTAGACGGAGTCGTTGGCGATGGCCACCGCGTCGTCTTCGTCTTCGTAGGTGATGATCGAGATGACGGGACCGAACACCTCTTCCTGGGCGATCGTCATGTCGTTGCGCACGTTGTCGATGATCGTGGGCTGCACGAAGAAGCCCTGATCCCCGACCCTACCGCCGCCGTAGACGACCTCGGCACCCTCGGCCTTGGCCTTCTCGATGTAGCCCTCAACGCGCTCACGGTGACGCTCCGAGGTCAGCGGCCCCAGGAAATTCGTCTGCTCCCAGGGGTTTCCGATCGGGATCATGTCGAGGGCCGCCTTGTACGCCCCGACGATCTCGTCGTGACGCTTGCGCGAGACGAGGACGCGGGTCAGGGCGACACACGCCTGGCCGGACTGCATGCAACCGGCCATCGGCAGGTTGGCCATCACCGTGTTCAGGTCAGCGTCGTCGAGGATGATCGCCGCGGACTTGCCGCCCAGTTCGAGGGACACCTTCGCGACCCGGTCGGCCGCGAGGCTCATGATCCGACGGCCGGTGGCGGTGCTGCCGGTGAAGGTGATGTGGTCGACCTTCGGGTTGACCACGAGCGACTCGGAGACCTCACGGTCGGCGACGAGCACGCTGAGGACGCCCTCGGGGATCACACCCTCTTCGACGAGTTCGGCGACCACGTCGGCGAACACCGACGGCGACAGCGGCGCCTCGGGCGAGGTCTTGAGGACCACCGAGCACCCGGCGGCCAGCGCCGGGATCACCTTGAAGGCGATGCTGCCGATGGGACCGTTCCAGGGGATGATCGCGGCGACGACGCCGGTCGGCTCCTTGACGATGCGGGAGACCCCGCCGTCGGCGCGCGGACGCTCCTCGACGACATTCACCTTGCGCGCCTCGGCGGCCACCGCACGGTACAGGCCGAGCACCATCTGCTGGGTCATCGCGCTGACGGGCGCGGTGACGCCGACCTCGACGATGCCGAGGGTCGTCAGTTCGGGGATCCGCGTCTCGAGGCGGTCGGCGATGGCGTCGATCACGTCGGCACGTTCCGCAGGCGACTTGCGCGCCCATTCACCGCCGTCGAACGATGCCCGGGCCACGTCGACGGCACGCGCCATGTCCTCGGCGGTGGCGGCACGGACGCGGGCCGCGGTGCGCTCGGAGTACGAGTCGACCACGTCGATCCAGTCATTGCCGCTCGATTCGACCCAGCGGCCTCCGATGAAGACTCGGTCGCGGTCGGCGATGGTGGCGAGTGGGTCGGTCGCCTGTTCGGTCGTCGTCATGGAACAGCTCCTCGATGAGTGGATGTGCGGCCCCGGAGTCCAGGGCGGACAACACGGTGACGCAGCGTTGTGAATCGGGTCACAGGAGAGACTAGTAACCGAAAGGCGTTAGGTCAACACCTGACATGTTCTGTCATTTGTCTCGCAGCTTCGGGCACGAGAAAGCCCCCGCCGCAGCGGGGGCCGACGCGCCGGATTACTCCGCGTTCACCAGGTAGAACACCGATGAACCACCACCGGCCGCCTGGGGTGATGCGCCGATCTGGACCCAGAAGGTCGATCCGCCCTTGGACGCGGACAACACGGCGACCGACTGACCACCTTCGGTGGAACGGTGCGATTCGGTGTAGCCGGCGTCGGTGAGCTTCTTCGCCGCCGCGTCGAGCTGGTTGCCGGCATTCGCCGGACCCTGGACGGTGACCTCCCAGCCGTCGGCGCGTGTACCGCTCGCCGAGAGCACGTGCCCGTCGATCAGCGGCACCTGCGTGACGGGAAAATCCGACGGCAGCGGGACACCCTCGGGACCGGCTTGCTCCTCCTCGCCACACCCGGCCAGTGAGCCCGCGACCACCACGATCGAAGCCAGTACCACAAGGAGACGCCAGAGCCAGTCGAACCGGAACATACGGGCAACGGTAAAGTAGTTCCCGCGGGTGTTCGCCCGTGACACCCCGCCGGGAGAAAGACGGAGTGCCCTTTTGATATCCGTGTTGACTGCGTTGGCAGTGTGCGCACTGATAGCGCCCGCAGTCATCCACTGGATCGGCACCCGGGGCTTTTACATCCTCGCGCTCGCGCCGCTCGGCGCCCTGATCTGGGTGATCACCCACTGGCCCGAACCGGAAGCCGACCGCGTCGTCGTGGAGACGGTGAGCTGGGTTCCGTCGCTGCAGATGGACATCGCCACCCGGTTCGACACCCTCGCGGCGATCCTGTCCGTGCTGATCCTCGGGGTGGGCGCCCTCGTGCTCTGCTACTGCGCCCATTACTTCGACGACGCCCGTCCCCGCGTCGCGCTGTTCGGCGGCGAGATGGTCGCGTTCGCCGGTGCCATGTTCGGTCTGGTCGTCTCCGACAACATGCTCGTGCTCTATGTGTTCTGGGAGCTCACGACCGTGCTGTCGTTCATGCTGGTCGGCTTCTACGGCGTCCGCGCGACTGCCCGCCGGTCGGCCACCCAGGCGCTGCTGGTCACCACCTTCGGCGGTCTGGCCATGCTCGTCGGCATCGTCATGCTGGGCGAACGGTCCGGGACCTACCTGCTCTCGGAGATCATCGCGGCGCCGCCGACCGGCGTCTACGTCGACGTCGCGATCGTCCTGCTGCTCGTCGGCGCGCTCAGCAAATCGGCCATCGTCCCGTTCCACTTCTGGCTCCCGGGCGCCATGGCCGCCCCCACCCCGGTCAGCGCGTACCTGCACGCCGCGGCGATGGTGAAGGCCGGCATCTACCTGATCGCGCGGCTGGCCCCGGCCTTCTCGGTCACCGCCAGCTGGCAGGTCGCCGTCGTCGGACTGGGCGCGTTCACGATGGTCCTCGGCGGCTGGCGGTCGCTGCGTGAACTCGACCTCAAGCTCATCCTGGCCTTCGGCACGGTGTCCCAGCTCGGGTTCATGGCCGTGCTCGTCGGCATCGGCGACGCCAACGTGGCCATGGCCGGACTCGCCATGCTCGTCGCGCACGCCATGTTCAAAGCCTCGCTGTTCATGGTCGTCGGCATCATCGACCACGCCACCGGTACCCGCGACATACGTAAACTCGCGCGGCTCGGTCATCGGCTACCCGTGCTCGCCATCACCGCCGCGGTCGCCGGCGCCAGCATGGCCGGCATCCCCTTCACCTTCGGTTTCATCGGCAAGGAAACCGCCTTCGCGTCGGTCTGGGACACCGGCGCCCTCGCCCCCTGGCAGGCCCACACCGTCGACATCGTGCTGCTCGTCGGCTCGATCATCACCTGCGCGTACACGCTCCGTTTCCTGTGGGGGGCCTTCGGTCGCAAGGTGCGGCACACGCCCAGCCCGGCAGTGGCGAAGATGCACGCACCCTCATGGGCCTTCTACCTCTCCCCGGTCGTCCTCGCGGTCGCCGGTGTGGTGGCCGGACTCGTCAGCGGACCGATCGGCGATCTCTTCGAGCCCTACGCCGAGACCCTGAACAGCTACGGCCACGAGATCGAACACCTCGCCCTGTGGCATGGATTCGGCCTCCCGGTGATCTTCTCGATCATCGTCATCGTGGGCGGCGTGATCGCCTTCCTCGGCATCCGCCGAATCCGCGACCGCGTCTTCGGGTTCCGGCCCCTGCTCAACGCCGACCGCATCTACGACGCTGCGCTGCGTTCGGCCGACACCATCTCGCTGCTGCTGACCCGCAACACCCAGCGCGGTTCACTGCCCATCACCCAGGGCGTCATCCTGTGCACGGCGATCCTGCTGCCGACGATCGTCCTGTTCCTCGGCGCGCGCGACCGGCTGCAGGTCGACTACGGCGCCACCGCGGTCCAGGTCGTCATCGGCGGAATCATGATCGCCTCGGCGCTCGCCGCGGTCGTCCTGCGCAATCGTCTCGCCGCGACACTGTTGGTCGGCATCACCGGCTACGGCTGCGGCATGCTGTTCGCGCTCTACGGTGCCCCCGACCTCGCCCTCACCCAGTTCCTGGTGGAGACCCTGACGCTGGTCATCTTCGTGCTCGTGCTGCGCAAGCTGCCCGCCGAGCCGGAGAAGCGGCACGCCACCGCCTTCAAGCCCCTCCGCGCGCTGATCGGTCTCGCATTCGGCGCCATGCTCGTGGTGATCGGTCTGTACGCCGCCTCCGCGCGCTCGACCGAGCCCCTGCACGTCGACCTCCCCGAAGCCGCCTACAAGTACGGGCACGGCGCGAACGCGGTGAACGTGCTCCTGGTCGACATCCGCGCCTGGGACACGATCGGCGAGGTGTCGGTGCTGATCGTCGCGGCGACCGGCGTCGCCTCGATGGTGTTCCGCAACCGACGCTTCGGCGCGGCACCACGCGTCGCCGACGCCATCCGGCTGCAGGCGGGCATCAGTGGCGACGATTCGGACGACGACGATCCGATCCCACCCGACCGCACGACGTGGCTGCTCGGGTCGGGTCTGCGCGACCCGCGGCACCGTTCGATGGTGCTGGAGGCGACGACACGTCTGCTGTTCCCGACGATGGTGGTGCTCTCGGTCTACTTCTTCTACGCCGGCCACAACTCGCCGGGCGGTGGTTTCGCCGGCGGACTCACGGCAGGACTCGCACTCGTCCTGCGGTACCTCGCCGGCGGACGCTACGAGCTCGGTGAGGCCCTGCCGATCGAACCGGGCCGCATCCTGGGCGCGGGTCTGGCGATCTCCGCCACCACCGCGATCACCTCGATGTTCCTCGGGGCCCCGGCGCTCTCGTCGGCCGTCTTCGAGATCACCGTCCCCGTCCTCGGCGACATCAAACTGGTCACCGCGCTGTTCTTCGACCTCGGCATCTACCTCATCGTGATCGGCCTCGTGCTCGACGTGCTGCGCAGTCTCGGTGCGCGACTCGACGTCGAGACGACGATGGCCCGCACCACGGTCCGGTCCCGGACCTCGTCGGAGACGGTCCCGGCCGAATCGGACGAACCGACCGCCGAGAACGTACCGACCGGGAAGGGACAGGTGGCGCGATGAGCACCAACCTCCCGCTCCTGCTGGTCGTCGGATTCATGGCCGCCTGCGGTGTGTACCTGCTGATGGAACGCAGCCTAGTCCGGATGCTGTTCGGCCTGCTCCTGTGCGGCAACGCGCTGAACCTGATGATCATCGTGGTGTCCGGCGGGATGGGCAATCCGCCGATCCTGGGCCGGTCGTCGGAGAACCGTGCAACCGATGCCGACCCGCTCGCACAGGGGATGGTCCTGACCGCGATCGTCATCACCATGGGTGTGGCGGCGTTCGTGCTCGCGCTGGTGTACCGGCTGTTCGTGATCAACCGCGACGACGACGACGTCGAGGACGACGTCGAGGACGTCAAGATCAAGACCGGCACGCTCGACACCGCCCCCGACCGCGACCGCAGCGACGACCCGGTCACCTTGTCCGACACCGTGACCGGCGACTACTTCGACGACGCGGGCAACCCGCTCACCCCCGAGGAGGCCGCCGAGCGGCACTCCGCCCTGCATGAGACCGACATCATGCCGACCGACGCGGACGTCATCGACGAGATCGGTTCCGACGACACCGAGGACGACCCGGACGTCGTTGGCGACAAGGTGCCCGACGACGACTCGGGCGAGCCGAATGTCATCAGCAGCTCCGGGGAGAAGATCGCCGCCGACGACGCAGCACACAGTTCCGAAGGGGGTGACCGATGACTCCGCAGCCGTCCTGGATTCCCGTCCTGATCGCCCTGCCGACGCTGGTGCCCCTGGGCGCCGCCGCGCTCTCGCTGCTGCTGGGCCGGAGCCCCCGGTTCCAGCGCGTGGTCGCCATCGGGGCGATCTCGGTGGCGTTCATCACGTCGTGCCTGCTGCTCTACCTGACCGACCGGCACGGCACCTTCGCCGTCGCGATCGGCGGCTGGGGCGACAAGGGCTACCCCAACGGTCCGCTCGGGATCACGCTGGTCGTCGATCAACTGGCCGCCCTGATGCTCGTCGTCTCGACGATCGTGCTGCTCTGCGTCGTCGTGTACGCGATCGGTCAGGGTATCCGGGACGGCACGGCGCAACAGCCGACGTCGATCTTCCTGCCGACCTACCTCATTCTCACCGCGGGTGTCTGCAACGCCTTCCTCGCCGGCGACCTGTTCAACCTGTACGTGTCCTTCGAGGTGCTCCTCACGGCGAGTTTCGTGCTGCTGACGCTCGGTGCCAGTGAGGAGCGCGTGCGAGCCGGCGCGTCGTACGTGATGGTGTCGATGGTGTCGTCGCTGATCTTCCTGGCCGGCATCGCCTTCGCGTACGCCACGACCGGCACGCTGAACCTCGCGGAGATGGCCGTCCGTCTCGACGACGTCTCCAGCGGTACCCGCAACGCCCTCTACGCCGTGCTGCTGGTCGCCTTCGGCATCAAGGCCGCGGTGTTCCCGCTGTCGACCTGGCTGCCCGACTCCTACCCCACCGCCCCCGCACCGGTCACCGCGGTGTTCGCCGGTCTGCTCACGAAGGTCGGTGTCTACGCGATCGTCCGCGCCCACACCCTGCTGTTCCCCGGCGGGTCGATGGACACGGTGCTGATGGTCGCAGGTCTGCTGACGATGATCGTGGGCATCTTCGGCGCGATCGCACAGTCCGACATCAAACGTCTGCTGTCGTTCACCCTCGTCAGCCACATCGGCTACATGGTCTTCGGTGTCGCCCTGTCGTCGGAACTCGGCATGTCGGCCGCGATCTACTACGTCGCCCACCACATCCTCGTCCAGACCACGTTGTTCCTGGTGGTGGGACTGATCGAACGTCAAGCGGGTTCGGCGTCGCTGCGTCGTCTCGGTGGCCTGATCGCCAGCCCGATCCTCGCCGTCCTGTTCCTGGTCCCGGCCCTCAACCTGGGCGGCATCCCGCCGTTCTCCGGGTTCATCGGCAAGGTCGCCCTTCTCCAGGCCGGCGTCCAGAACGGCTCGGTGCTGGCCTGGATTCTGGTGACCGGTTCGGTCGTGACCAGCCTGCTCACGCTGTATGTGATGGCCCGCATCTGGACCAAGGGTTTCTGGCGGCCACGTGCCGACGCCCCCGAGGGCGAGCTGGCCGACCAGGGACCGTCCGCACTCATCGACGAACGCGACGAGGGCGCCTTCTCCGACCGTGAGGACGTCGGCCGCATGCCGGCGATGATGGTGCTCCCCACGTTCGCGATGGTCGTGGCGGGTCTGGTGCTCACGCTGTGGGCAGGCCCGATCTTCGACTTCACCGACAGTGCCGCGACCGACGTCGTGCACCGCGGCGTGTATGTCGAGGCCGTACTGGGCGGAGGTGAAACACGGTGACCACCGGAGAACCGCACACCGGCAAGCACACGGGGCCGCCGAAGCGGCGCGCGCCCGTGGTCTCCACCAAGGGGCCCGTGCTGTCGCTGGTGATCAACACCTGGCGGGTGTCGCTGCTGTTCCTCTTCTGGCACTTCGTCAGTGCCCTGGTGTGGCTGCGCAATCACACGAGCCTGCCCACGTGGCTCGGCGGCGACAGCCGCGAGGTCGCGGTCCGGCTCTGGACCATCGCCTGGCTGACCTTCGTGTGGGTCTTGTTGTGGGGCACCGTCTCCTGGGCGAACGTCATCGGCGGTGTCGTCCTGGCGATCACGGTGCTCACCGTGCTGCCGCTGCCCCGCGTGCCCGTCGAGGGCCGTATCCATCCGTTGTCGGTGGCGCGGCTCCTCGTCCGGATGGTCGTCGACTTCTTCGTCTCGAGTGTGCAGATCGGCTGGATGGCCCTGCGTCCCGGCCGTCCGCCGCTCGGCGCGGTCGTGCGAGTCCGGGTGGCGATCAAGTCGGACATGGTTCTCACTCTCGCCGTCGACTACCTGAACCTCGTGCCGGGCACGATGGTGCTCGAGATCGACCACCGGCGGCGCATGCTGTACGTCCATGTCTTCGACGTCCGCTCGGAGAAGAAGGTGCGCGCCTTCTACGACCAGGTGGCGTATGTCGAGCGCATGTTCATCAAGGCCTTCGAGCGCGACAGCGAATGGCATCCCAGCCCGTACCACGGCATCGACGAGGACTTCCATCACGTGCGGCCCATCGAACCGGTCGACGGCGCCCCACCGGCCGAAGAACCTGACCGGACCACGGGCCGGTCGGATCGAGGGGAGTCATGAGCGTGGTGTGGACGATCGTGGCGGCGATGCTGTTGCTCGCCGCGGTCCTGACGACGATCGCGATCCTGCGGGGTCCGACGACACTCGACCGCCTGGTCGCGCTCGACGTACTGATCGCCCTGTGCATGTGTGGCCTCGGTGCGTGGGCGGCCTACAGCCGGGACTCGACCGTCGTGCCGGCCATCGTCGCGCTGTCGTTGGTCAGCTTCGTGGGATCGGTGTCGATCGCACGCTTCCGTGTGCGGGATGACCAGACATGACGGTGAAGAAATGATTGTGGACATCGTCAGCGCGACGCTGATTCTCGTCGGCTGCCTCCTGGCGGTCACCGCGGCCATCGGCCTGGTCCGGTTCCCGGACACGCTGAGCCGAATGCATGCGGCCACCAAACCGCAGACCTTCGGCCTGCTGCTGGTCCTGATCGGTGCCGTCGTGCGACTCGGCGACAGTGTCGACAGTGGAATGCTCATCCTGGCCGGACTCTTCGCGCTGATCACCGCACCCGTGGTCGCACACCGGATCGGACGCCTGGCGTATCAGGAGCAGCGTGCCCGCGACGGCCTCATCGAGGAGCGGGACATGGAGTCACCCGACCGGGATTAACCGCCCAGTTCGGCCACGACCGATGCGACGACGTCGCGCATCGAGTGGGTGTCGCGGTACACCGCGCGCTGCCGCTGATAGCTGGCGCCCTGCGCGATGATGTTCTCGATCCCGGCGAGTTCGTCGACGCAGTCGAGGTCGCGCGCGATCGGCTGTAGGCGTTCGAGCAGGTCGTGGAGATCCTCGGTGACGAGTCTCTCGGTGCAGTCCGCGTCGAGGATGACGATGGCCTCGAGGCCGTAACGCGCTGCCCGCCACTTGTTCTCCTGAACGAGCCAGGGCGCCATCGTCGGCAGCGTCTCCCCCGCGGAGAACCGACGGTCGAGATCGACGACGAGACAGTGGATCAGTGCGACGATCGCCGAGAGCTCACCGAGGTTGGTCATGCCGTCGCAGACCCGCACCTCGATGGTGCCGAGATGCGGCGACGGGCGGATGTCCCAGCGGATCTCGTTGAGATGGTCGATGATCCCGGTCGTCTTCTGGTCGGCGACGAAAGCCTCGAACTGTTCCCAGGTCTCGAACTGGAACGGCAGCCCCGCGGTCGGGAGCTGCTGGAACATCATCGCGCGGTTGCTGGCGTAGCCGGTGTCCTGGCCGGCCCACATCGGCGACGACGAGGACAGCGCCAGCAGATGCGGATAGTAGTTCAGCAGGGCGTCGAGGATCGGGAGCACCTTGTCGCGGTGGCTGATCCCGACGTGGACGTGGACGCCCCAGATGAGCATCTGCCGACCCCACCACTGGGTGCGCTCGATGAGCTCGGCGTACCGGTGCCCTTCGGTCAGCAGTTGGGTCGAGTACTCGGCGAACGGATGGGTGCCCGCGCCGTAGAGGTCGACGCCGAGTTCTTCGGTCAGTACCCGCACGATGCCGAGCGTGTCGGTGAGATCCGCGACCGCCTCACCGGTCGTCCGGCAGATGCCGGTCACCAGCTCGACGGTGTTGCGGAGCAGCTCCTTGTGGATCTTCCCCAGACGTTCCGGGTGATGCTCCTCGACCGCGGCGAAGAGCGCCGCCGCCGAGTTCGACAGATCGCCGGTGACCTTGTCGGTCAGCGCGAATTCCCACTCGACCCCCAGAGTGGGGGACGGCGACCCGTCGAACTCGATCGGTGTCATGGACGGCCGCGATCGCTGTCGGATCGCGGTGCCTAGCTCTTCTCTTCGATGACGCCGCAGGCGATGCGGGAGCCGGCGTCACCGGTCTTCAGGGTGTCTTCCTTCGGTCCACCCGGGTACTTGTCGGCCGGGATGTTGCCGAAGTTGTCGGCCTTCTCGTGGATCATGATGGCCTTGCCGAAGACCTGCTGGAGCTTCACCGCGTCGGTCGTGGTGACCGTTCGGCCGGTGTGATCCTTCAGGATGTTGATCGAGACCAGGTCACCGCTCGCGGGGTGGCTGGTGTTGCCGTTGACCTGCAGGTGCCCACCCGCCGAGGTGAAGGCCTGTGCCCCGCCTGCACCGGCGTCGCAGGTGCCGTTCTCGTGGATGTGCATGCCGTGGAAGCCGGCCGGGAGGTCACCGTCGGTGATGCGGACGCTGACCGTGACCGCACCCTCGCTCTGGCTCTCGGCCGAGAAGGTGGCCTCGCCGACGACCTTGCCGGAGGCGTCCTTGATCTCGGCGACCGCGGTCTGGCCGCTGGGCTCGCTGTCCACGTCGTCCTCGGCACCCGGGGGCAGCGGTTTGTCGGAGACCACCGGCGGGGTCGTGCCGGGGACATCAGTGGGGTTCTGGTCGGGGCTACATCCGGCCAGGGCCACTCCGATCAGTCCCGCGGAAGCCAGCGCGGCGAGGGCGCGCGACGCGGTGAGTTTCGAACGTCCGGACATGTCACTCCTTGATCACTGTCACCGGGTCTGCGCCCGGTTGGGGCGGTTCACTGGGCGTCGGCCCAACGGTGCGCGACAACTACAGGCGCGCTGTTGAATTGTGGATGCTTCGACGATAGTCCGGCCTCGTGCGTCACGATCCACTGACCGCGGTCACCACGATGACCGGGAGCCCGCCCTTGCACCGGGTGAACGAGCTGGGACGCTCCTCTACGGAGACGGTGCCGCCCAACGCCTCCGCGAGCTGCTCGGCCTGCGCCTTGTCGGAGTCCTCGTCGTAGAAGACCGTGTTCTCGCTGAAGCCACCCGCGGTGTAGTTGCCGGGCTGGGCCATCGTGTAGCCCTTCTCCTTCAGCAGGTCGGTCACGTCCGACGCGAGTCCGGACACCTGGCCGGCGTTGATGACGCACACGCGCTTCGCCGACGCCGCGGCAGAGGTCGACGACGGGGTCGCTGCGGTGGGCGTCGAGGTGGCGGTCGCGGTCGTCTCGGTCTGGGGATCGCTTCCCGAGGTCGCCGCGGAATGCCAGCCGAGCCCGATGAAGACGACGGCCACTGCGAAGAGCATCATCGCCCCCGCGCGCAGCGGGAGGCGATTGGGCTCACGGTCTGCATTCATCACCGACGACCTTAACGCACCTCGGGTGGCTGACCGGGGTCAGCGTCTCAGGTGATCTCGAAGCCCAGACGACGCGCGGCGCGGGCCTTCTGGCGCGACGCACGGAGACGGCGGAGTCGCTTGACGAGCATGGGATCCGCGGCCAGCGCCTCAGGACGGTCCACCAGCGCGTTGAGCACCTGGTAGTACCGGGTCGCCGAGAGACCGAACAGTTCCTTGATCGCTTCTTCCTTGGCGCCGGCGTACTTCCACCACTGCCGCTCGAAGGCCAGGATGTCGTGTTCCCTGCGCGTCAGTCCGTCCGCACCGACCTCGTGCGGATCGAGCTGGGCTCCGTTGTCGGGGGTGGGTTGATCGCCTTCGTTCTGGCTACGCGCGACTGCGCCGTCCATCTCACTCCCTCACCGATGAAACCTGATGACCCTCACACCGTCGCCGACGTGCGCCGAGCCGGCGGACCGACCCGAGTTGACCGACTCGAGATTCCGGGACATGGCGACGAATCACAACAGTGTGGTTCGCAGACAATCTAACCACGGTCACGCCGTCCGATCGCGCTGTGACTCGCCACGACGCTCGGTCGGTCGAGACCACGCGTGAGCTGTCGCTGTAAGCCTCACCTCACCACGTTCACGTCGATCCGGGGAATCGGATGATTTCCGGACTGTGGCGCCGTACCCGGCGTCGTTCCGGCGCCCTGAGCAGCTATAGGGTGATCGGCATGGCGATTCTCCCGATCTGCATCGTGGGCGAGCCGGTGCTCCACCAGCCCACCTCCCCGGTCCCGCTCGACGCGGACGGCCGTCCGTCGCAAGAGGTCATCACCCTCCTCGACGACATGTACGAGACCATGGACGCGGCCCGTGGCGTGGGGCTGGCGGCCAACCAGGTCGGGGTCGGGTCCCGGATGTTCGTCTACGACTGCCCCGACGGCGACCGCATGGCCACCCGACGCCGCGGCGAGGTCATCAACCCGGTCCTCGAGACCTCCGAGATCCCCGAGACCATGCCCGATCCCGACGACAACGACGAGGGCTGCCTGTCCGTGCCGGGCGAGCAGTTCCCCACCGGCCGCGCCGACTGGGCACGCGTCACCGGCGTCGACCGGACCGGCGCCGAGGTCGTCATCGAGGGCAACGGCTTCTTCGCCCGCATGCTGCAGCACGAGGTGGGACACCTTGACGGGTTCCTCTACGTCGACGTGCTCGTCGGCCGCAACGCGCGGGCCGCGAAGAAGGCCATCAAGCGCAACAAATGGGGTGTCCCCGGGCTGACCTGGCTGCCGGGCACCGTCGCCGACCCCTTCGGGCACGACGACGAAGACGAGGACTGACCCACCAGGTGACTGTCTCGCTGTCGGGTGCCGTCGTCGGCGACCGGGTCGTCGTGCGCTATCTGCTGGGTTCCACGACACCCGCCGACTGGCGCGGCAATCCCGATGCCGCACAGTCGGATGTGACCGGCATCCTCGTCGACGACGCGGATCCCTTGCGGCTCGAGCGTGACGGCGAGGTGGTGTCGATCCCAGTCGCGACGGTGACATCGGTCCGGCTCCTCTCGGCACGTCCGGTGCGCAACAGGGAGATCCGCACACTCGAAGAGGCAGCGGCCCGTGCCTGGCCCGGCGTGGAGACCGCATGGATCGCCGGCTGGTTCCTCCGCGCCGGACTCGGCTTCACCCGCCGCGCCAATTCAGCTGTCCCACTGGACATGTCGGCCCATCCCGACGCGACCACGCTGCAGCGGATCGCTCGCTGGTACGCCGACCGCGACCTGCCGCCGCTCCTGGCGCTGCCCGACCGGCTGATGAAGGCATCGACCATCGGCGGCGTGGAGGACATCGAGGTACAGACGCTGACCTGCGACCTCGCGTCACTCACCGAGCGCCTCGCCGATTCACGGTCGGACGCGGTGCGGCTCGCGGACGAACCGGATGCGGCGTGGCTCGACGCCTACGCCGGACACCGAGCCGACGCCGACACCGACGTGGTCCGGCAGGTGGTGACAGCGGGTGACGAACCGCTGGTGTTCGCGTCGATCGATGCGGGCGGCACCGCGGCAGCTATCGGCCGGGGCATCGTCACCCAGGCCGCCGACGGCCGGAAGTGGCTGGGGCTCTCCGCATTGTGGACCGACCCCGCACGACGCCGCGCCGGCCTCTCCACCCAGGTGCTCGCCGAACTGGTGGCCTGGGGAGCCGAGAATGACGCCGACGCCGCCTGTCTGCAGGTCGAGACCACCAATCGCTCTGCCGGAGCGTGGTATCGGCGGCTCGGATTCGGCCTCCACCACGCCTACCGCTACCTGACCCCCGAGATCCCCTCCACCGACATCCCCACCGAGGACATCCCCACCGAGGACCACTGATGGCCCGCCGTTCACGTTCCCGTTCGACGCCCAGCGTCGCCCAGCGCCGGCGGCAGGCCGCGATCACCGTGGCCGCGTTCGTGATCATCGGGCTCGTCTTCGCGATCACGTGGTTCATCAACAACAGCCGCGACTCGAGCGCGGACGACATGCGTACGGCTGCGGCGTCGTCCACGACCAAGGCCACGAAGTCCAAGGCATCGAAGGCCGCGACCACAACCAAGACGACCACAATCAGGACGACCACCACCAAGACGTCGAGGCCGAAGACGTCCACGGCCCGGACGGCGACGAAGACCTCCAGGGCGTCGAAGACCTCGAAAACACCTGCTCCCGCATCGATTCCGGCGCACGTCACCCGCACGCTGGCGTACATCGACGCGGGCGAATGGCCCGAGGCCGCCCGGGCGCCGGGCACGAAGGGCGGAATGACCTTCCGCAACAACGAGGGTCATCTCCCGGCCACCGACGCGAACGACCGCCGGATCACATACCGAGAGTGGGACGTGAATCCCAAGGCCCCCAACCGCGGCCGGGATGCCGAGCGGATCGTCACCGGCAGTGACGGTTCCGCCTGGTACACCGCCGACCACTACCGCTCGTTCATCCAGATCCGAGGACCGTCATGACCGCGCCGCACGACGATTCGTTCATCGAGGACCTCCGCGCGTTCCTCGCCGGCGTAGGCCAAGACGGCCCCGCCGTCGCCGTCACGACCGCGCCGAGACTTCCCGATCTCGAGCCCGACACCCGCATCCGCACGGTCAGCGGCACCACCGCGACCGACCTCGGTGGCCTGTACACCTCCTTCGCCCGCGTCTGGGATTTCCCGGACCACTTCGGGCGCAACAAGGATGCTTTCGACGACTGCATGCGGGATCTCGAAACCGCAGCCGCCGAGGGCGACGCCCCGTCGACGATCGTCGTCCACATCGCCCAGGCGCATCGGTTGCTGGATTCCGACGACGCAGGCTTCACATGGTTCGCGCAGTCCGTCGAGTTCTACCGCGATGAGTATCAAGATGGTGGACGCACCTTCGCGGTGATCCTGTCGACCTCGGATTCTCGTCTGGGCGAGGTGCGCTCCCGCTGGTCCGATGCGGGTGTGGCAATCACGGACCTGTCGAACCTCCGCTGATCAGGCCACGCCGGGTCGTGGCCCACCATGGCGTCGGACCGTCGTAACCTGGGGCGGAGATGACTACAGAACCGGCACGACGCGGCCGAGGCCGCCCTCCCGGCCCTCCGGTGGACCTCGACGCCCGTCGCGAGGAGCTACTCGACGCGGCCGAGGCCGCGATCCGCAGCTCCGGGGCGGAGGTCGGACTCGCCGAGGTCGCCAAGGCGGCCGGACTCACCCGCTCGGCGGTGTACGCGGCGTTCGCCGACCGGGACGCGCTCATGAATGCCCTGGCGGCGCGGCATGCGCGGAAGATCGTGGAGAAGCTCACCGTCGTGGTCAGCGGAACCATCGAACCGGCCGATCAGACGCGCGCCGCCATCGACATCCTGGCCGAATGGTTCGACACCGAACCCCAACTCGCCCAGCTCCTCACCGGCCGGCTCGACCAGTCCGCCGACGGGGAGTCCGGGGCCGTGGTCAGCGCGATCGCCGAGATCCTGCGCGCAGGCTTCCGCGCACGTGGTGGCGACGACGCCCCCGCCGATTCCTGGGCGCACGCGCTCGTGGGCGCGGTCTCGTCGACGGTGAGCTGGTGGTCGCGCACCCGGTCGATCCCGCGGTCGACGCTGGTCGATCACCTCCATCTCCTCATCTGGTCCGGTTTCGAAGGCGTCGACAGCAGGGCGAACGCCCGCAACCCTTGACCACAACCCATCAAAAAGACACACTGTCTTTTTATGAACGCCATGAGTACCGTCACACCGCAACGCGCCGCCTCGATCACCGGCGCCCGCAACTGGACGGAGGTGAGGTCCGCCCATCCCGAACAGGTCGACGCGATGGCCGACGGGTTGATGGTGGGCGACCCCGCCGCCGACGCCGTCATCGCCGAGATGTTCGCCGGCGAGGGGTGGGCGTGGCCCCAGATCATCGCCGCCGTCGACGATCCGACCCTGGGCGCCGACGCCCCACCCGCCCTGCAACGGTTCCTCGACCAGGCCGCCCATACACCGCCGTGGTTCGATCCGGCCGTCGCACGCGCCGGCGCCGAGGCGTGGTGGCGTTTCGGTTCGCTGCAGTCGAGCACCTTGTACCAGTCGCTGATCTACGGATATCAGGCCCGTGGATTCACCCGGCCCCTGGTGGAAACCGGCCGATTCACCGAAGGCACCTGGGACCGCGTCGTCGCCACCGGACGGTGGGTCACCCTCGCCACGGCCCCCGGAATGATGGAACCCGGCAACCCCGGCTGGTCGCAGACGCTGCGAATCCGCTTGGTGCACGCCATCATTCGCCACCACCTGCACGCGGGCGAGACATGGGACGACGATCAGTGGGGCGTACCGATCAACCAGACGTACTCACAGCTGACCATCACCGCCGGTTTCCTCGTCCTGCCACTCCGGGTCGCCAAGGACTTCGGAATCCAGTACTCCCAGGCCGAACTCGAGGCGATCACCCATCTGTGGCGTTGGATCGGCTGGGTGATGGGCGTCGACGAGCACCGGCTCCCGAAGAGCTTCGCCGACGCGCGGCGGACGGACCACATCGGACGCGAATTCCACCTGACCCCACCGGAGGAGTCCAAGCTGCTCGTCCAGGCACTCCTCGACGACGGGTACCGAACCGATCTCCGACTGCCCAAGCCACTCAACAACGCGGTGCACCGGTTGTCCCGGCCATTCCTCCGGAGCCTGTTCGCCTCCGTGTCGACCCGCTGGGTCGACGACGAGGTCGCGGCCGCAATGGGTTTGCGGTCCACGCCGCTGCATCACCTGGTGACCCTGGCGCGACCCGTCGTGCGCTCTCGCGAGATGGCGCGCGGCGCCGGACTGCTCGGCTCCGAGCGGAAGGTCGCGCATCGCGAACTACAGCTCGTCACCATGCAACTCGGCATCGACCTCGAGCACATCATGTCCACCCGTTACGACGCCGCCGACAAGGGCCACCTGGAGACCGTCGCATGACCGCCACCTTCACCCTCCGCCAGAAACTCCGTTGCACCCCCGAGGCCGCATGGCATCTGCTGACCGATCCGGAGCAGATGTGCCGGTGGTCGACGGCACCGATCAGCCCGCTGTCCAGCGGCCCGCAGGATCGACTCGACACCCCGGGCGCGCTGCGCATGGTGACGCTGCCGGGAGGACGGGTCAAACTGCGCGAGGTCATCGAAGATGCGGAGTTCCCAACGACATTCAGGTACCGCGTCTACGACGGTGGTCCTCTGCTGGTGGACCACCGCGGTCACCAGCGCGTCGTCGAGACCCCCGATGGCGTCGAGGTGCACTGGACCGTCCACATGACCCTCTTCCCCGGTGTTCTCTCTCATGTGATGGCCCGCAAGATCCGCGGAGAGGTGCAACGGTCCCTCGAGGTGATGGCGTCGATCGCCGGCGAGCTCGACGACGCGACGCTCACTCCCCCGAGCACCAGCCCACCCCGCGAACCCGACGACCTCGACGAACTCGTGGCGTCCGCGCTCGCGATCCGCGACCTACAGCAGGAGATCGCCGACGAGCTCGCCGGCGCCAACGACCCGAAACAGTGGTTCGCCCGCGTCTACCAGTACGTGACCGAGACGATGATCGACGCGGCCACCGGACGTCTCGAACTGGGACTGACCCACCCCGATTGGGTCCTCGCGATCATCCCGGTCTTCCACGACTACTTCGCCCGCAACCTAGACGCCTACCGGAACGGCGGCGACGTCGAGGAACCGTGGCGGGTCGCATGGTCTACCTGCGAGATCGTCAGCCCGGAGAAGCCGCATCTGCCGGTCATGGAAGGACTGCTGGCCGGGGTCTCGGCACACATCGAAGCCGATCTGCCGCGGGCGCTCGCGGAGGTCCATCTCGACCGCTATCCCAACCGTGATCTGCGCGAATTCCGGCCCGACTACCTCCGGCTCGCCCCGGTCTTCACCGTCGCCTCCGACCGGCTGCTCGCCGATCTGCCCCGGAGCCACAAGCCCTGGTGGGCCGGGATCGCCGGCCGGTTCAACACCCAGTTCCGCGACGCCTTGCTCGCCCGGACCGGGTACGACGTGGCCCGACACCGCGTCCGGTCGTTCGAACGCGCCGTAGAGCTGGCCGCCAACCCCCGGTGACCCTGCAGGCCGACCGGCCACATTATGGTGGACCCGACATCGGCCACCACCATGATCGAGGAACGCTGCATGCGCTTCGCCACCTGGAACGTCAATTCGATTCGGGCGCGATCGGAGTCGGTCGTCGCGTGGATGGAGCAGGCCGACATCGACGTGCTGGCGATGCAGGAGACGAAGTGTCACGACGACGCGTTTCCGCTGATGAGTTTCCTGGCCGCCGGTTACGACGTGGCACACATCGGGCAGGGCGCCTACAACGGGGTCGCGATCGCGTCGCGGGTCGGCCTGGACGGCATCGAGATCGCCTTCGACGGCGTGCCCACCTATCCGGTCGACAACCAGCCGATCCGCGAGGCTCGCGCGATCTCCGCGGTGTGCGCCGGGGTGCGCGTGTGGAGTCTGTACGTCCCCAACGGACGTACGCCCGACGATCCGCACTACGAGTACAAACTGCGCTGGCTCGACGCGCTCGGTGACCACATCGCACTGCGGCTGGCTCACGATCCGGCCGTCGAGATGATGCTGGCCGGCGACTGGAACGTCGCCCAGACCGACGACGACGTCTGGGACCGCGAATACTTCGAGGGACGCACCCATGTCACACCTCCGGAACGCGCAGCGGTGCAGCGCTTCCTGGACGGCGGTCTGGTCGACTCCGCGCTCCCCTACGCCCCCGGTTACACGTTCTGGGACTACACACAGTTGCGCTTCCCGCGCGACGAGGGCATGCGTATCGACTACGCGTTCTGTTCACCCGCGCTCGACACACGCGTTATGGGCGCGCACATCGACCGCGAGGCGCGGAAACGCAAGGGCGCCAGCGATCATGCCCCGGTGGTGTTCGACCTCGCTTGACCGCTCCCTGAGGAGCGAGCCTGCGAGCATCTCGAAGAGTCCTTTCGATACGCCCTTCGCAAGCTCCGGGCTACTCAAGGAGCAGAAAGAGCGAGCTCGCGAGCGTCTCGAAGGGTCAGGCGAAGGACTTGCCCGGAATCCAGTAGGCCTGCGCCTTCACTGACTTCTTGGGGATTCCGTAGTCGTTCTTCAGCGTCGCCGACACCGCGCGGGTGCTGACCGAATCCAGTGCGACCCAACCGAAGTGGCCATTCGCATCGAAGGCCGCGGAGCGTACGGCGTCGACGAGTGCGGCCCCGTCGCGCTCACGGGCGATCCAGTGGACGGTGTCGTGCGCACGAGCACGCAGCGGCAGGGACCTGTCGCTCTCGTGCTGATACTCCAACCAGATCGTGGCAGGCGTCTCCGGGCGACCGGATGCCTCGATGGCGTCGAGCAGCGAGTTGATCGCCGGGAGCGAAGCCGCGTCACCGGCCATGACCCACCCGCGGACGTCGGCCGGCATGGCGAACTTCGAACCCATCACGGTGGCGTTGATCGTGTCCCCGGGCTGCGCCTGCTGCGCCCAGCGGGCGGCGATGCCGTCGTGGATCGCGAACTCGATGCCGAAGGTGTCGGCGGCAGGGTCGGCGTCGACGAGGGTGTACCCCCGTTGGTGGAGTTTGCCCGCGTCGTCGAACCACATCCGGATCCACATCGTGGGGTGCAGTGCTCGTTTCGCGAGGAGACCGCCGCCGCTGAAGGTCAGACGCACATAGTGTTCGGTCACCACCTCGGAGCCGGTCACGGTGAGCCGGAAGTCGTCGCCGCCCAGCAGCTTGAGGACGGCGCCCTGCCATCCACGACCTCTTGTCACCACTTGGCTCACTGTTGCTCGACCGATCCGAGCGTCCCGTCCTCGACCATCTGGCGGGTTTCGAGGCGACGGATCTTGCCCGAGGTGGTACGTGGAACCGAATCGGGGGCCACGAAGATCACGTCCGCCGGCATGATCCCGCATGCCGATGCGACCTCCGACATGACCTCGGCACGAGCCTTTTCCGGGTCCGAACCCTTGTACTCGGCGACGATCACCAGGCCCGGACGCGACGACCCTTCGCCCCGCGCCATCGCGACCACGCCGCCACGCCGAACGCCGGCGGCCTCGGCGGCCGCGCGCTCGATCTCGATCGGGAACAGGTTGCGTCCGGCAACGATGATGACCTCTTTGGCCCGTCCACAGATGACCAGGCGGTCGTCGATCAGATAACCGAGGTCACCTGTGGAGAACCATTCCCCCGCACCGAGATCGGCGCTGCCGAGGTAGCCGCGCATCATCGAGGCACCACGGATCTCCACGTGGCCCACGGAACGACCGTCGACGGCGGGAACGTCAATATTCGGTTCGACGATCCGAATCTGCATGCCGCCCAGCGGCTTTCCGAGGATCGCGTACCGGCGTCGGATGGGTTCGCCGCCGCCGGGCGGGGTCACCGTCACCTCGTCGTAGTGTGCGCCCTCGCCGACCGCGGGCATCGTCACGGCACAAGCGGATTCGGCCATGCCGTAGGCGGGTGCCGCCGCCGAGCGATCGAAACCGAACGGCGCGGTCGCCTCGAGGAACTTGTCGAATGCGTCGGCGTCGATCGGCTCGCCGCCGCTGATCGCGACGCGGAGGTTCGACAGGTCGACGTCGCGCAGGAGTTTCCCGTAGCGACCGAGGATGTCGTAGGCGAAGTTCGGGGCGGCCGTCACGGTGGCCTTCGTCTCGGTCAGCCACTGCATCCACTTGAACGGCGCGGCGGCGAACGCGGTGTTCGGCACCACATAGGTGGAGATGCCGGTGGTCATGCCGGCGAGCAGGAACATCAGGCCCATGTCGTGGTACAGCGGGAGCCAACTGAACCCCGTGTCGCGGGTGCGGTGCAGTCCGAGGCGGCTCACGAGTTCGATCGCGTTGGAGTACACGGCCGACGACGTGAGCACCGCGGTCTTGGGGTCACCGGTCGACCCGGCGGTGCCCTGCAGGACAGCGACGGTGTTGCTGTTGACGTTGCGGGCGACGAAGTCGGTGGTGTCGGCGGCGACACCGAACTCGGCGACCCGCGCGATCCTCAGGTGACCGTCGACCTTCGACAGCAGGTCGAGCTGGGAGCCGCTGCCCAGGACGGTGCCGACACCGATCGAGACGAATCGCGAGTAGGTGGCCTGCGCCCACCGGTCCTCGTCGGCTCCACGGATGGGTCCGGGCAGAATGCTCACCGGCACTCCGACGAGCCACGCACCCTGGATCGCGGCGATCAGGTCGACGGTGGGATCGCCGATGAGTCCGACGGCGAGCGGCTCGTGGAGCTCACTGTCGGCGAGCAGCTGCACCGCGATCTGCTCGGCGCGTGCGTGGACCTCGCGCCAGGGCGCGGTCACCCACTCGCCGGTGTCGGAGTCGAGCACGGACAGCGTGGTGTTCCCCGCCGACATCGCCTCTCGGACAGTTGCTGCCAGGGTATTGGTGGAGCCGGCCTCCTCCAGGACCACGCTGCTCTGCGACATGTTCGTTCCCCGTTCTCGCCGACCGCGGCGTCGGCTGTCTCGTAAATCTGGCGAATGGCGTCCACTGCGCCGGAGCGCGCGAATCGCGTGGGTCGCGGCGACCGAACTCAGCCCACCACCCTTGGGTAGGTTAGCCTAATCTTTGTAACGCACAAGGGGCGGTCGACTGCCCACCGAAGCGTGATTCAGATCATTTGGCGACATGGCGGTTCATAACTTAGGCTAACCTAAGTTTTGTCGCCGGCAGACGTTGGTCGCGGCGATTAGTTAGTATACCCTACCCTAAATTGGCGTACACGAGTAGACGACGTTCCCGAACCGCGAGAGGCACTTCGACTGATGGCCACGAACTCCGAGATGACATCCACCATCACCGATCTCGCCGACCCTGCCGTCATCCGTGCCGAGGTCGCCGGCGCTCTCGGCGTGACATCGGAGTCCCTCGACCCCACCCAGGACCTCATCGCCCAGGGACTCGACTCCCTGCGCATGATGCGACTGGCCGGCACCTGGCGCAAACGCGGCATCGACATCGACTTCGCCCGCCTGGCCGCCGCACCCACACTCGACGCCTGGACTGCACTCATCGGAAGTCCCGCGACCACCGCAGACACCGACGAGTCCCCGGAGAACGTCGACCCCACAGCACCTTTCCCGTTGGCGCCGATGCAGCACGCGTATTGGATCGGCCGCTCCGACAGCCATGCGTTCGGCAACGTCGCCGCGCACCTCTACATCGAATTCGACGGTCACGACATCGATCCGGACCGCTTCACCACCGCCATGAGCGCGCTGCTGGAGCGTCATCCGATGCTGCGGATCCGCGTACTCCCCGACGGCACCCAGGTCGTCGGACCCGCACATCCGGAGGCCATCGCCGTCCACGACCTCCGCGGCCGGCCGGCCGCGACGGTCGACGCGATCCTCGCCGAAAAGCGTTCACACGGAACGCATCGCGCCCTCCCGGTCGAGGAGGGCGCGGTCATCCGCGCGGAACTGAGCCTGCTTCCGGACGGCTCCACCCGCGTGCACCTCGACGTCGACATGATCGCGGCCGACGCCATGAGCTACCGCGTGCTCGTCGACGATTTCGCGCGTCTCTACCGCGGAGAGACCCTGCCGGAGCTCGGTGTCACCTTCGCGACGATCACGGCCGACCGGACGTCCCGTGAGATCCGCGACGAGGACCTCGCATGGTGGCGGGAGCGCATCCCCCACCTGCCCGGACCCCCCGAACTCCCAGTCGACGATCGCGCCGCCCGCGGCGAGGTGGAACCGCGCAGCGTCCGCCTCCACCATTCGGTCTCCGCCTCCGAGTGGAAACGACTCGAGGAACACGCCCATCGCCGGGGCGTCACCCCCGCGGCTGCGGTGGCGGCGGTCTTCGCCGAGGCCGTGGGCACGCACTCCGCGAATTCCCGCTTCCTGCTGACTGTTCCGCTGTTCGACCGTCCGCAGATCCACCCCGATGTCGAACGCGTGGTCGGCGACTTCACCTCCTCGATCCTCGTCGACGTCGACCTGAGCCAACCGGCGACGCTGGCCGAGCGCGCACATCAGATGCGTTCGGCAATGCATGACGCCGCTGCCCACGGTTCGATGAGCGGCCTCGACGTCCTCCGCGAACTCGGGCGTGCACGAGGCGAATCCGTCGTCTCGCCGGTCGTGTTCACCAGCGCGCTCGGGCTCGGCGACCTCTTCTCGGCGCAGTCCACCGACGTACTCGGCGACCCCACGTGGATCGTCTCACAGGGTCCCCAGGTACTGCTCGACGCACAGGTCACCGAGATCGCCGGCGGCCTGCTCCTGAACTGGGACGTCCGGGTGTCCGACCTCGACGAGACCACCGCCCGCGCGATGTTCGACTACTACGTCCGTCTCCTCGGCCTCCTCGTCGACGGCGAGTGGGACCTGGCCGCGCCCGATCCGGTCGCCGATGAGGTTCGTACACAACGTCGCTCGGTCGAGCACCCGCTCCCTGCCACCGATGTCTTCGACGGCACCCTGCACGGCACGATCTTCGGCCGCGCGGCGCAGCGGTCCGCGTATCCGGCGGTCATCACCGATGACCACACCTGGACGCACGGCGAGCTCACCGACGACGCACTCCGTGTGGCGGGCGCACTCGCCGCGGCGGGCCTCCGCACCGGGGACACCGTGGTCGTCCACCTGCCCAAGGGCGGCGACCAGGTCGTCGCCGCACTCGCCGTGCTCGCCGTCGGCGCCGCCTACGTACCGATCGCGCCGACGCAACCGGAGGCCCGCCGGGCCCGGATTGTCTCCATCGCCGGACCACGCGCTGTGCTCACCGCCGATGTCGGCGCCTGGGCGGACGGCGACGGACCCGCCGTCATCGACATCGCACATGCCCGAACCGCGGCACCGGCCGAGCCCGCAGAGGTGTCCGGCGAGGCGTTGGCCTACATCCTCTTCACCTCCGGATCGACGGGACTGCCCAAGGGCGTCCAGGTCCCACATCGTGCCGCGGTGGCCACCCTCACCGACCTCCTCGACCGCTACTCGCTCGACGAGCGTGATCGCAGCCTCCAGGTCTCCTCGCTCGAGTTCGACCTCTCCGTCTTCGACATCTTCGGACTGCTGGCCGTCGGCGGCGCCGTGGTGGTGCCCGGTGACGACGAGCGCACCAAGGTCGACGACTGGGTGCGGCTTCTCACCGAACACTCGGTGTCCGTGCTCAACTGCGTGCCGTCGATCCTCGGCATGATCCTCGACATCGGTTCGCTGCCCGCGTCGATGCGGGTGATCATCATGGGCGGTGACAAGGTCGAGGTGTCGCTGCTCGACCGGGTCGCCGCACAGCTGCCCGACTGCCGGGTCGCCGGCCTGGGCGGCACCACCGAGACCGCCATCCACTCCACGATCTGCGAAGCGGACGACGTGCCCGCCGGTATGGCGTTCGTGCCCTATGGCGTTCCGCTGCGCGGCGTCCGGTGCCGGGTCGTCGACGAGACCGGCCGTGACCGTCCCGACCTCGTCCCCGGTGAACTGTGGATCGGCGGTGCCGGCGTCGCCGACGGCTATCGCGGCGATCTCGAGCGCACGGCGGATCGCTTCGTCCACCATGACGGCGAGACGTGGTATCGGACCGGTGATCTCGCCCGCTATCTACCCGGCGGATTCCTCGACTTCCTCGGCCGCGCCGACCACATGGTGAAGGTGCGCGGCTACCGTGTGGAGCTCGGCGAGGTCGAAGCCGGACTGCTCGGGCTCGACGAGGTCGGTTCGGCGGTCGCCTGGTCCGACGGCCGCGACCTGCGTGCCGCGGTCGTCCCTGCCGGCGCACGGATCGGGGAGGACGAGATCCTCGCCGGACTCTCCGAAACGCTCCCGCCGCACATGATCCCGCGTTCGATCGCCGTGCTGGATGCTCTGCCCCTCACGGCGAACGGGAAGTACGACCGCAAGGCACTGGCAACCCTCGTCGACCCGTCGGACAGCGGCCCGGCGGTCGTCGCACCGCGTACTCCGCTCGAGGAGGCGCTCGTCGTGATCTTCTCCGACGTGCTGCCGGTCCGGCCGATCGGTGTCACCGAGGACTTCATCTCGCTCGGCGGCGACTCGGTGCAGGCCACCCGCCTCGTGGCGCTGTCGCGCACCTGGCTCGACGCCCCGCGCCTGTCGGTCGCCGACATCTTCGGTCACAGGACCATCGCAGGCCTCGCCGAACGGCTCACCGCCCTCGAAGGCCCGCGCGTCACGCGCGTCGCCGAGATCTTCCTCGGCGTCGTGGCCCTGACCGACGACCAGGTGGACGCCGAACTCGCCGGGACCTGACGCGCGGCCGGCAGCCCCGGCACCCACCACGACCGCACCCACCACGACCGCAGACTTCACGACAGCAAAGGCATCATGACCACTTCATCGGCACCCGCGTACGACCTGCACTCGGTCGATCTCGACGACCTGTCGCACGCCGTCACGGTCCACGGATGGCTCACCCATCCCAAGGCCAAGTACTGGGACATGCTGGAGAGCTCGGTCGCGGACGTGGAGAAGATGATCCGGGAGACCGCGGCGGCAACCGCCGGCACGCCCTACGGCATGCGCCTGGGCTACCACGACGGCCGACCGCAGTTCCTGTTCGAGCTGTACGATCCGCAGACCAGCGAACTCGCCGACCCCGCAAGCGGTTACGTTCATGCCGAGGGCGACATCGGGATGCACCTGCTCGTCGCCCACGCCGAGCAGGCCCTGCCCGGCTTCACCGGCGCGGTGATGCTGCACATCATGCGGACGGCGATCCTCGAGGTCGGCGCCGCGCGTGTGGTCGTCGAACCGGACGTGCGCAACACCGCGGTCCACCGCCTCAACGCCAGCGTCGGATTCCAGGCCGACGGCGACTATCCGGTCGGCGACAAGATCGCTCATCTGAGCTACTGCACGCGCGACGACTTCCTCCGCGTCACCGCCGGCGGCACCAGCGTCGGCGCCGTCGAGGTGACGGACCTGGGAGCGTGATCCGTTGACCGTCGAACAGATCCGCCATACGCGAACCGCACCGTCGGACACCGTGTCCTACCGGCAGACGTATCACCGCAGGATCGCCAGGAAGATCCTGGCCGAGTTCTCGCACGAACGCGCTCTGAGTCCCGTCGAGACCGCACCGGGCCACTACGTCGTCAGCTCCGCCGACGGTGACACCGAGTACCGTTTCCGCGCCGAGATCCTCGCCCTGGAGAACTGGGCGATCGACGAATCCTCGTTGCGTCGTGTGCGACGTGGCGAGGAACTGCCCGTCGACGCCATCGCCCTGGTCGTCGACCTGGCACCACTACTGGGTATCGGTCCACAGGCGCTGCCGGACTACCTCGAGGAATTCATCAACACGCTCGCAATCAGCGCCGAACGGTCCGACGAACGTCGCGTCACGGCAGCCGATCTCGCGTACGCCGACTTCCAGACCATCGAGAAGACGATGACCGAGGGCCACCCCTGCATCGTGGCGAACGCCGGGCGCCTCGGATTCAGCGCCGAGGACATCGAGCGCTACGCACCCGAGGTCGGCAATCACTTCCGGCTCGTCTGGGTCGCTGCCCGCCGTGAGGACTGTGACGTGGCGACGGTCGGCGGCGTCGACTACGACGCCATGCTGGTGGACGAACTCGGCGTCGAGACACTGGCGGACTTCGACGCTGTCCTACGCGAATGCGGTTGTGAACCCGACGATTACCGCTATCTGCCGGTACACCCGTGGCAGTGGACCGAGAAGCTCCGCAAGCTCTACTCCGCCGATCTCGCCGACCGGCGCATCGTGTTCGTGGGTGAGAGCCCCGACCTGTACCAGGCGCAGCAGTCGATCCGTACGGTCTTCAACTCGACCAGGCCCACCCGCCACTACGTCAAGGGCGCCCTGTCGATCGTGAACATGGGCTTCACCCGAGGCATGTCGGCGGATTACATGCGCACCACCCCGCTGATCAACAACTGGGTCCGCGGACTCGTGGCCGACGACCCGTACCTGGCCGCCATCGGATTCGAGATGATCTTCGAGGTCGCGGCCATCGGCTACCGCAGCCCCACCTTCACCCAGATCACCCAGCCGGGATCGGAGTACCGCAAGATCCTCTCGGCGCTGTGGCGCGAGAGTCCGGTCTCGCTCGTGGGCAGCGACGAACAGCTCGCCACCATGGCGGCGCTCCTGCACGTCGACCACCACGGCGACTCCCTTGTCGGTGCGTTCATCGCACGGTCTGGGATTCCCGCCGCCGAGTGGATTCGACGCTACCTCCGGACATACCTCCATCCGATCGCCTACCTGTTGTACCGGTACGAGCTGAAGTTCTCCCCCCATGGCGAGAACCTGATCCTCGTCCTCGACAACGGGATCCCGGTCCGTGCGATCCTCAAGGACATCGGCGAGGAGGTCTCGGTCTTCGGCGATCCGGAGGGGTTCCCCGAGAACTGCGCTCGCGTGCTCACCGCCGAACCCGACGAGATCCGCAACCTCGGCGTGCTGTCGGACATCTTCGACGACTTCCTGCGCCCACTGGCGGGCATCCTCCACACCCACCGGCTCGTCACCGATGGGCAGTTCTGGGACCTGGTGGCCGAGAGCCTGCGCGAATTCGTCGCCGCCCATCCCGATCTCGACGACAAGTTCGCGAAATGGGATCTGTTCGCGCCACATTTCGGTGCGGTCCACATGAACGGCCTGCAGCTGCGCAACAACAAACGGATGGTCGACATCGAGGACTCCTACGCATCTCTCATCGACGCCGGCCATCTGCTTGCCAACCCCGTCGCCGATCGGGGGCCCCGATGACCACCACGACCCCGTCGGCCGAATCTCCCGTCGCGGAGATCCTGCGCGACGCCCACGGCATCCCGCACGTGCTGGCCGCCACTCCGGCCGGGGCACTTTACGGACAGGGCCGTGCCTGCGGTCAGGACCGCCGGTGGCAGATCGAGTTCATGCGGCTGCGCGCCAAGGGCCGCACCGCCGAGGTCTTCGGCGGGTCCTGCGTGGAGTGGGACACCTTCGCCCGGCGAGCACGCCTCGATGCGGCCGCCGAACGGATGTACCACGCTTCCTCGGAGCGCACCCGAAACCTGCTGCGCGCCTATGCCGACGGCGTGAACAGTACCCTGTCGGATGCCGATGGCGTTCCTCCGGCACCGGAACTCGCAGCGCTCGACCATCATCCGGAGCCCTGGCGGCCGTGGACCCCGATCTCGGTCTTCATCATGCATCACGTGCTGTTCGGCCGGTTCACCACGAAACTGTTCCGGCTCCACGCCTGCCGCACCACCGGACCGGATGCATTGCGGTTCTGGGCCTTCGAGGGCAGCGAGAACGACCCGACCGTGCCGAGGATTCCCGACGAGGCATTCCTTCGCGAGATCCTCGATCTCACCCGGCCCACGCCGGTCGCCGAATCCCCCGTCGGGGAAACCGTCGACCTGGGGGATCCGATGTCGGGCAGCAACGCGTGGGGTGTCTCCGCGGCCCGCAGTACCACCGGGTCGCCGATCGTCGCCGGCGACCCGCACCGATTCCTCGAACTGCCCGGCATCTACCAGCAGTTCCACCTCGCCTCGACCGACCCGGCACAGTCCTTCGACGTGGCCGGTTTCGCCTTCGCGGGCGTCGCCGGGGTCCCCCATTTCGCTCACGGTGAGGAGATCGCCTGGGGCATCACCAACGCGATGGCCGATTACCAGGACCTCTACATCGAGCGACTCAGCCGCGACGAGACGGGCACACTGCTCGTCGAGGTGCACGGCGGAAACCGGGTGCCGGCGACCGTCCACACCGAGCTGATCGGCGTCCGCGACTCCGAACCCGTTGCGGTCGAGGTGATCACCACACACAACGGCGCCGTCGTGTTCGGTGGTCCGGATGAGTCGTTCGCGATCAGCCTGCGTTCGCCGCTGCTCTCGACGGACGTCACCTTCGACGCCCCGCTCGACCTGCTGTTCGCCCGATCGATCGCCGACGTCGAAGCCGCGCTGTCGTCCTGGGTCGAGCCGGTGAACCGTGTCGTCATCGCACACGCCGACGGAACGACCGTCACCCACGTGGCCGGACGGGTACCCGTCCGGGCTTCGGAGAACTACTGGCTACCGGTTCCCGGCTGGGACGAGCGCTACCAGTGGCAGGGCTACGAACCGGGTTCACTGGGCGACCCCGGTTTCGACGCGACCGTGGCCGACGGCGGTGTCAGCGTGACCGCCAATCAACGGATCTCCACGGTCCCTGCGCTGCAACCGATCACGACCGAGTGCGTGGAGGCGTTCCGCGCCGACCGCATCACCGCTCGTCTCGACGAACTCGACGCGGTCAGCGCGGACGACTGCGCAAACATCCACCGCGACATCCGCCTCGACCAGGCGGAGGTGGTCCAGCGACTCCTCACCCGGGTGGTGGGCAACACCCCTGCCGCCGAGGACATCCGACAACGCATCCTCGCCTGGGACCGCACCATGGGCGCCGACAGCACCGACGCCTTCCTGTTCGCCGAATTCCGCAGTCAGCTGGTGCTCGGAGTCGCGCGCACCGACGTCCTCGCCCCGCTGCGGGGTCCGCACGGCTTCCCCGCGGTGTTCCAGCCGTGGTTCGTCCCGGAGCCGCGCCTCGCCACCGCCATCACCACGGTGATCACCAACTCCGCCGTGATCGGGATAGACATCGGCGAGGTCGCGCTCGACGCGCTCGACGCCGTCGTCACCCGCGTCGAGGCGATCGGGCACGTCCCGAGCTGGGGCAGCGTGCACGTGCTCGCCCCGATCCACGGTTTCGATCTCGTCGGTGCGTCACCGAGACATCCGGAGCTGTTCGCGGCGCTGCGACCCACTCCACTGCCCCTCGCTGGGGATTCGGAGTGTGTCTTCGCCAATGCGTCCGCGGTCGGCACCCACGTGTGCATCACCGGCTCTGCGGCCCGCTATGTCTGGGACCTCGCCGACCCGCGGGCGAGCCGCTGGGTGGTGCCGCTCGGCGTCAGCGGCGACCCGGATTCCGAGCACTTCCAGGACCAGGCCCCGCTGTGGGCGGACGGCCGATTGATCCCGGTGTCCCGCGACTGGGATGTCCTGCGCGCGCAGGACCCCACCGTCACTTCGACCGCCACTTCGACCGAGGGAGAACCGTGCCCACATTGACCGAAGCGCGACTCACACTGCTCCGCCGGCGGATCACGGAGTCCGGCGACGCCGCTGCGGGCGAGGCCCGCCCCGACCCGAGCGCAGAGACCCCGGATACCTTCGGGCAGTTCGGCACCGCCGAACGTCGAATGTGGAAGATCTACGAGCTCGATCCGGAATCAGTGTCGCACAACATCGGTCTGGTCATCGACTTCGACGGCGATCGAACCGTCGAATCCGTGGTCGCCGCAGCGGAACTACTCGTCGAACACTTCGAGGTTCTCAGTTCGATCGTCGAGGTCGAGGCCGGCGTACCCCACCGTGTGAGGGTCCGTCGAGAAGGACGTTGGGACGCAGCCCGTTCGGTCTGGACCTGGGGTCTCGACGATGCCGCGGTCGGCTCGACGGAGAGCGACACCATGGCAACACGGTTGACCCGCACTCCATTCGACCTGTTCGCCGAGGTGCCGTTACGCCTGCATGTCTCGGGAGGTGACGGGCGGGTGACGATGATCCTGGTGGTTCACCACCTCGCGGTCGACGACACCTCGTGGCCTTTGCTGCTCGGCACGCTCGTGTCCGGCGAGTGGATCGGGGACGTGCACGCAGAGTCCCGGCCCGCCGCCCCGGATGCCGCCACTGCGGCCGAGACCACCGACGCCGCGGTACGCCACGCTCTCGACACCTGGGCGGCCGATGATGTGCGCCACCCGCTCTCCGGCGAACTGCCCGCCGAGAGCGCCGCGGAGAGCTGGCTCTCCCCGATGGACGATCGGGAGGGCATCAAGGTGGCCGCCGCGGTCGCCGACGAATCGCTCGCCGCGTTCGACCGGGTCGCACAGATCGTCGGCGCTACACCCAACGCGATGCTCATCGGAGTGTGCTCGCTGGCCGCGTTCGCGCTGACCGGTTCACCCGACCATGTGCTCGTGGTCCCGGCCGACAACCGGCGCCGCACGCAGTCACCGCAGCGTATCGGCTACTGCGGCAACATCATCCCGATGCGTTTCCGCGCCGACCCGAACGCGACCGTCGAGCAGGCCCTGCGCGATGCCGCCTCGGTGATCTACCGGGCGATGGAACACTCCGGCACCGACTTCGGCCCGATCCTCACCGCACTTCGTCAACGGGGCGGCCGGTTCCCGGTCATGGAGATCATGGCCTCGGTCCGTCCCGCGCCGCTGCGCGGCGTCGCCCGACCCGACGGACCTCCGGTCACCTGCCGTTCGGTGTTCAACGGAATCGCCAACTATCCGTTGTCGATCGCCTTCGAGACCGACGACCACGCCACCCACGTCGAGGTCGATCACCAGCCCGGAATCGTTCCCGACCACGTCGCCACGCGCGTCACCGGCGTGTTGACCGCACTCGTCGACCTCATCCCGTCCGCTCTGGGCTCGACGGTCGCCGAACTACTCGCGGATCTCGAGAGACGGGTCCCGGCGTGACGGACCGACACGCGCACGAGCGAGCGCATGACCACACCACCATCGAAAGTCCAGGGGGAACTCAGTGACCGAAGACCGCGTGTCCGCTTGGGGGGCTTCCCGTTTCGCCCGGCCGGGAACGGGTTGGGCGGACGTCGGCCGCGGTCTGGCCGAGGCGGCCGAGTCGGTCACGGCTCACCACCACGGCGCGCCACTGCCCGCCGGGGACCCCGTGTCGGTGCTCGCCGCGGTCACCGCATCCCTGGGTGGCCCCGGAATCCCCGATTCCGGGATCGGCGAGTCCGAGGCCCTGTCACGACTCGCGCGCCTGGTGGCCGAGTACGGTCTCGACCTCACCCATCCGCTGACCGCAGCTCATCTGCAGCCGGCACCTCTGTCCGTCGCGGTCGTCGCGGATGCACTCGCGAGCGCCACCAACGCCTCGCTGGACACCTATGACTCGGGACCCGCAACGCTCGCCCTGGAGACCTGGACCGTTCGCTCCCTCGCCCGCATGGCGGGATTCGGCGAGCAGGCCGGTGGCGTCTTCAGCCCGGGCGGATCGATCTCGAACCTGCTGGCCCTCATGATCGCCCGCGATCACACCGCCGCACGCCGTGGCATCGACGTCCGGCACGACGGCGTGGGTGCACTGCGTCGACCCGTCGTGTTCTGCTCTCGCGTCGCCCACTTCTCCGTGCACCGCGCCTGCGCCGCACTGGGTCTCGGCGAGTCCGCGGTCATCCCGGTCGAGGTCGACTCCCATCACCGGATGGTCCCGGAAGCACTCGAGAGCGCGATTCGGCAGGCCGGCGATGTCACTCCGCTCGCGATCGTGGCGACGGCCGGCACCACCGACTTCGGCACCGTGGACCCGCTGCCCGAGATCGCCGACATCGCCGAGCGTCACGAGATCTGGCTGCACGTCGACGCCGCCTACGGATTCGGCACGCTGTTCTCCGATCGTCTGTCCGGACTGCTCACGGGCGTCGACCGGGCGGACTCGGTCACCCTCGACCTGCACAAGGTCGGCTGGCAGCCGGCCGCCGCCAGCCTCATGCTGCTCTCTGATGCCAACCGGTTCGTGTCACTGAACCGTTCGGTCGCCTATCTCAACCCCGACGACGACGTCGAGGCCGGTTACAGCGGCCTGCTCGGTCAGACCCTGCAGACCACCCGTCGTCCCGACGTGCTCAAGGTCGCGGCCACGCTGATGGCCTACGGACGTCGCGAACTCGGCGGGATGCTCGAGCGGTGCAACGACCTCGCGGTGTACGCCGAACAACGGGTGGCCACGGAGTTGCAGCTCGAACTGATCGCACCGGTCACGCTGACCACCATCGTCTTCCGCTATCGCTGCGCCGACCTCGACGCGGTCAACGGCGAATTGCGGCGTCGCCTCATCGCCGATGGCAAGGCGCTCATCGGGCGCACCCAGGTACGGGTGCCCGGCGAGGACGAACCCCGGACCTGCCTGAAACTGACGCTTCTGAACCCGGAGACCTCGGAGAGCGACATCGACGACCTGTTCGACGAACTCCTGCGTCTCGCAATCGAAGTGGAATCCGAGAACACCTCGGTGTCCAGCGACCAGGCCCACAGTGAAGAAATGGTGAGGGTGTCGGAATGACCCGAGTTGAGAATGTAGATGTACTGGCGGTCGGCTGCGGCCCGTTCAATCTGGGGCTCGCCGCGCTGGCGTCGACCGTCGAGGGCCTCGACGTGCTCGTCGTGGACTCCCGCGACGAGTTCCGGTGGCATCCGGGACTGATGTTCGACGAGGCCCGACTGCAGGTGGGTTTCCTGTCGGACCTGGTGACCCTGGTCGATCCGACGCACCCACTGTCGTTCCTGAACTACATGGCCGACACCGACCGGATGTACCGGTTCCTCGTGCGGGAGAACTTCTACCCCACCCGCATCGAGTACGAGGCCTACCTGCTCTGGTGCATCAAGCGGCTCGACTCCCTGCGTTGGGGCACCACCGTCACCGAGGCCACCTGGGATGACGAGGCCGACGCCTTCCGCGTCTCGATCGTCTCCGGCGGCACGGCGTCCACCGTGACCGCCCGTCACATCGTCGTCGGCGTCGGCACCGAACCCTTTGTGCCGGAATCATTGTCGTCGGAGTCCCGGGCTGTCGTCCACAGTTCGGATTACCTGTACCACCAGGACCGGGCTCATGCCGCCGACTCGGTGACCGTCATCGGTTCGGGACAGTCAGGCGCAGAGATCGTCATCGACCTGCTCGAGGCGAATCTCCGTGGCGGCCCCTCCGTGCGCTGGTGGACCCGTACCCCCTGGTTCGCGCCGCTGGACTTCACCAAGCTCTCCCTGGAGATGACCACCCCGGCGTACATGGACTACTTCCACAGCCTTCCGGAAGCGGCTCGCGACCGAATCCGCCCGCAACACTGGCAGTTCCACAAGGGCGTATCCACCGACACGCTCGAGCGGGTGCACGAACTGCTGTACCAGCGCCAGCTGCGCGAGAAGCTCAACCCCGTCCAGCTGCGCATCTCGACCGAGGTCGAGGGCATCGACACCCTCGCCGACGGCACACTGAAGGTCCGGGGACGCCACCTGGACACCGGAACCCGGCTCGCCCACACCACCGACATGGTCATCGCCTGCACGGGCTATCGGGCCCGTGAGGCGGACTTCCTGGCCCCCATCGAGTCGCAGCTCCACCGGGATTCCCGCGGCCGTCTCGTCATCGGCGCGAATCACGAGGTCGAGACCGAACCCGCCCTGACCAACCGGGTCTTCGTGGCCAACGCCGAGGAGCACGCCATCGGCGTCTCGGCGCCCAACCTCGACATCGGCGCGGTCCGCAACGCCCGAATCCTCAACGCCGTCATGGGCCGCGAGGTGTACCGGCTGCCGAAGGACACCGCTTTCACCAGCTTCGGCATCGACGACTCCGACGACATCGTCGGCTAGGACTTCATCGAGTGGCCACGGCCCGACCCGCGATCCGGGTCGGGCCGTTCTTTCGTTGCGGGGACAGCGGTTCGAGGGAGTACGATCCCTCGCTACGCTCACCCAGATTGACGGCGCGCGACATCGATCCGACTGGACGACATCAGCCGAGGTCGCACAGCCGGAGCCGTGTCGCATGCGACGTCATTCCGCACTCGCTCAACCGATTCGACGAACCACCCCCTCGCTCCCTGAGGTGCGAGGAGCGCAAGCGACGAGCCTCGAAGGGCTGGCGACACGACGTCGCCGGCCCTTCGAGGCTCGCTCCGCTCACACCTCAGGGAGCATTCCAGGCTTTGGAGATCAGCTCGTCGCGGCCGCGAAGCTCGGCTTGAGCAGGTCCAGCACGTACGGCACCGAATTCGGCGACGGCGCGTTGAGACCGGTGATCTGCGACTGCGACATGAAGGTGACCGCGTTGTTCTTCACGGCCTTCAGATTCTTGTAACCCGGTAGCTTGCGGAGGGTTTCGGCCTGCTCCGGCGTCGCGGTGGCGACGACGAGGACGTCGGCGTCGAGCATCGGGATGTTCTCGGTGCTGAGGCCGAAGCGGGGATTGCGGGTGCGCTGGTACTCGGCGACCAGCTTCGGCGCCATCTCCATCTTCAGTTCGCTGAAGAGCTTCGCCGCACCGTCGTTCGGATCACCGAGTACCGACAGCTGGTCGTTTCCGTACATGAAGGCCAGCGCGTAGGTCTTGCCGGCGAGACCGGGGAACTCCTTGCCGACGGCGGCGACCTTCGCGTTGGTGTCGTCGATGATCTCGGTCGCCTTGTCCGGTTGGTGCAAGACGGTGCCCATGACCGTCACCATGTCCTGCCAGGGGTCGATCTCCTGGCCGCTGATGGAGTTGACCGTCGGCGCGAGCTTCGCGATCTGTTCGAATTCCGGGCTGTTCGAGGCGAAGCCGGGTGCGAAGATCAGATCCGGGTCGAGCTTGGCGATGGTCGTGGCGTCATCGCCCTTGGTCGGGTCGATGAACGTCGAGTCGGCGAGCTTCTGGCCGTACCACGGCTGCAGTTCTCCCGTCGCCGACTTGGAGTAGTCGTAGTAGCCGACCGGGGTGACACCGAACGAGAGCGCCACGTCGGTCCACTGGTCGCCCAGGGTCACGATCCGCTTCGGCGTCTCCGGGATGGTCACCGACCGACCGTCGGGCAGGTTCAGTTGCACCGACCCACCGGCCGAGTCGTCCGAACTCGAACAGCCGGCCAGCAGGCCCGCGAACATGAACACACCCGTGATGAGCGCGCCGAAACGAAGTCGTGAGGTCACGTCAGATCTCCAGAACAGTAGGTGTCGACGAACGGTGAGGGTCTCAGAGCGAGCAGGGCAGCAGGACGAAGCTGGCGATGAGGCAGACGCTGCTGTTCGACAGCTTCCACTTGTCACCGCTCCACACCCAGGTCATCGCACGGTTCTGGCTGCCCCGTCCGACGACGCTGATCTGCAGGGGGGCGGTCATCTTGTTGCCGCTGATCTGCACCGGACCGACCATCTGGTAGCTGAGGCCGACATTTCCGTAGGTGGTGATCGCCTGGGCGACCGCGTCGATCTGACGCAGGGCACGCTCGCCGCCCTGGAGTTCGGCGGCGCGAGCGGCACGGTTGCCGCGAGAGTTCATGACGATCTTGACCTTGGTGTTGAGCTGGCCTGGCGTCAGCGCCGTCGGGGCCGCGGCGGCCTGCTGCTGCGGGGGCGCGGCAGAAGTGCCCGGCGCGGGTGCCGGCGCGGGCGCGGCGGCGTCGGGGCCCGCACCGACCGTGCCACCGCTCTCGGGCACGTTCTCCGTCGCAGCGGGTGCGGGTGCTGCCGCCGGGGCGGGCTGCCCGGGCGCGGCGGCCGGCTGCTGGGTGGCGGCCGGACCCACCAGGCCCTGCTGCTGGGGTGCCTGTGCGGAACCCAGGTTCACGACGGTCGGCTGCGCCGCCGACGCCGTGTCGTTGCGTTCGCTGACCACGATGCCGACCACGCCGATGGTGACGACGATCGCCGAGATCACCGCCGCGACACCCGCCGATGCCAGCACCGTCGGAATGCTGACCCCGCCCGAGCGCTTCTCCGAACCGGCTTCCGGCTCGTGGGTGTCACCCACGTATCCCGGGTCCTGGTAGCCGACGTCGTTCTGCATGGTGTTCTCCGTGTTTTCTTCGGTATGGCGTGTTCACTCGTCTGGCGTGGCCGCGCGCTCGATCGGCGTCACCACGTACTGCATCGTTCCCGATTTCCACCGGGATTACTAGGCAAGCCTAAGCTAGCTTCACTGTCACTCGGGCGTTAGGGCCTCGTTCAGCACCTTGTCGAATGTCGTGACGAACTTCTCCGCGTAGTCGGGCAGTGCCTCCGCATCGGTGACGATGCCGAAACTCGTCGTGGTGCCGAGGATGAGGACCGTCACCGAGAAGGAGTAGCCGGCCAGCGGCGACAGCGGGGTGAGGCTCACGATCGACCTGCCCAGCACCGACCGCACCCTCGAGAAGCCGGGGTTGATGCCGATGTGGATGTCCGGGTGCATGTGCGCCATCGAGGCGTTCACGATGGCGCGCTGCAGGCCCCACAGCGGCGCGCGCGGGAGGTCGTCCGCCGCTGCGAGATAGAGTTCGGGCCGCCGTTGCGCGATCGTGGCCAGCTCACCACGAGCCCGTTCGATCTGCTGCGACAGGTCGGTCTCGTTGCCGGGCAGGTTGAGCAGCGCCACGGACACCGCGTTGCCGGTGTGCCGGAACTCCTCGTCGAGGGTCACCGGAAGCGTCACGCGGAGGACCTCCGCCGGCGGCGACGCCGGCGGATCGAGGCTGAGGGCCCGGCCGATGGCCCCGAGGACGAACTCGTGCACGCTGGAACCGTTGGCCTTGGCCGCTTTACGAAGAGCGCGGGTCGACGTGCCGAACAGCGCATGTTCACGACGCCCCGACTTCGTCAGGCTCGGCCAGGCGCGCTTCTTGCCACCACCGGCGGCGTGCTGATCGTTGAACGCCGCCTTGGCCTCGCCCAGCTTCTCCGGGTCGATACCGCTGATGTGGAACCGGGGACTCGTGGCGAACCGCTCGAACTCGGCGAGGTCCTCGCGCTCACCGTCGGCGAGCAATGCCGCGAAGGCCGCACCGGCGATGCCGTCGGAGATGCTGTGATGCACGCGGAGCAACACCCACTGACGCACGCCCTCGGCGCCCGCAGAGGGTGTGAACAGCGTGATGTCCCAGAACGGACGCGGACGCGGCAACGGCGTCTCCAGGAGCTTGGAGACACGACGCTGCAGGTGCTCGCGATCGGTGAAGCCGAGTTCCGAGACGTGTTCGCCCGCATCCCAGTTCTCGTCGGCGAGCACCACCTCGGGCTTGCGCCAGCGGCCGTTCTTGACACCCAGCCGGAAGATCTCGAACAGCCGGCCCCGTTCACGCACCCGGGCACGGACCTCGTCGAGGCCGAGAAGCGTTCCACCCGTCTCGAGTTCGAGGATCATCGACCAGTGCATGGGCCGGCTGTCGGTGTCCATGTGCAGGTAGGTGTGGTCCGGGGGTGCGAGCTCGGTGACGCGAGCGTCGGCCGGGGAAGTGACTGTGCTGTTCATCGATGACCGCCTGGATGAAGGACGCTCAGGGCGCCTGGGTGAGAGAACCGGAGAAGTGCTGCTGGTAACGCTCGGTGTCGGGTTTCATGGCCGCGGCGACCAGTTCCCACAGCACCTCGTCGGTACCGCCACCGACGCGCGCGAGTTTCATGTCGCGCCACCAGCGTCCGATCGGGGTCTCGGTCTCGAGGTAACCGATACCGCCGAAGATGTGCAGGCATTCCGAGGCGACCTCTTCGCCCAGGTTCGCCGCGGTCGCCTTGAGTGCCGCCGCGGTCCGGAGGTTGATCCTGCCCCCGGCGGCGACGCCGTCGAGCGAGTAGCTCAGCACATCCACGCGGGCCTGCAGGTCCGCAAGACGCAGGCGGAGTGCCTGATGGTCGTAGAGCTTCTTGCCGAACTGGGTACGCTCCATCATGCGGGCGAGCGTCACGCCGAGCATCACCTCACAGGCGGCCGCGATCTGCGCGGCGACCGAATAGCGTTCGTGTGCAAGGCCCCAGCTGATGATCGCCAGACCCGTGCCCGGGCGGGCGATCAGCGCCTCCTCGGGGATCCACGTGTCGATGGCGACCGGGGCGGTGTCGAGCGGTCCGGCACCCAGCTTCTGATACGGCGCGCCGACGCGGACCTGGTCGACCGGCACCGCGGCGAGCGCGACGTTGCCTCCGGCGTCGGGGCCGTCCTCGACGCCACGACACACGACGAACATGTAGTCGGCGATCGGCGACAGCGAGACGAACTTCTTGTTCCCCACGACGCGGTATCCGCCGTTCTCGCCGAAGATCCGCGTCTCCGAGTTCTGCAGGTCCGACCCGCCCTGCTCCTCCGAGGCGCCGATGCACAGGACGGCGTCGGTGGTCATCGCCCGGTACGCGAGATCTTTCAGGAAGTCGTTGCGGCCGAAGCGTCGGAGGATGGCGATCGCCGAATCGTGCAGGCTGACACCGACGCCGATCGCGGCCGAGCCCAGCGATCCGAGACGACGGCCCAAGGCGAAGTGGTCATGGAGGTCGGTGAGCTTGCGATCCTCCCACTTCCGGGTGAAAACCCCTGCCTCGCCGAGATGTTCGAGCAACGGACGGGGAAATCGATGATCCCTCTCGGCCTGCGCCGTCCACGCGGTGACCTTCTCGTCGAACGCGTCGTCGAGCAACTCTTCGAACGTCTGCACTCCGGTGTCCACACTCATCCCCCACACCCCCTAGGCCGGTGTTCCGGCCTTCGAGCGGACCAGGTCTTCGAGATCTCCGACCGTCGTGGATTCGACGAGTTCACGTTCGGTGAGCTTCACGCCGAGACGCTCCTCGATCGCCACGACACCGATGGCGAATGCCACCGAGTCGAGCCCCAGGTCGTCGATCAGCCTCGACTCGCGGGTGACGTCGCCGAGCGCGAGGTCGAGGTCCTCGGCGAGGATTCCTTGTAGCGCTTCGGTGATGTTGTCGGACATGTGATCACTCCTGAGGTGACGATGGTGTTGGGTCGGATGTAACGGGTGGTCAGCGTGGGATGACATAGGGCGCGACGCTGCCCAATTTCTCACAGGTCTCCTCGAACTCGCGCTCAGGTGTCGACTGCGCGACGATGCCGGCACCGGCGCGCAGCCACGCTTTGCCCCCGGTCGCGAAGACGGTACGCAGTGCGAGGGTCGCCTCAAGCTCCCCCGACGACGACGCGACGAGTATCGCACCGGAATACGGGCCGCGACGCCGGGACTCGAGCCGGTCGATGGCCTCGACGGCCGGGGTCTTCGGAACCCCCGAAGCGGTGATCGATGGGAAAACGACTTCGAGTGCGCGCCAAGATGTTTCGCCGTCAGCGAGAGTGCCCTTCACGGTGGAGGCCAGGTGCTGGACGCTGCCCCGCTCACGCACCTCCATGAACTCGCTCACCGCAGTCGTGCTCGCGGCCGAGATCGACGCGATCTCGTCGAAGCAGGCACGAACCGACATCGCGTGCTCGGCGACCTCTTTGGCGTCACCCAGAAGCTCGGCGCGGGCGGCGGCATCACGCTCGGTCGAGATTCCGAAAGCCCTTGTACCCGCGAGAGGTTCGGTCACCACCGTCCGGTCGCCGTGCACCGCGACCACGAGCTCGGGACTGAATCCGGCGGCCGCGAGATCACCGAGCGACAGCAGATACGAACGCGCCGGGGTGTTGTCCGCGCGACCCCGCGCGTAGGTGGCGGGGATGTCGACCGGGAACGGGATGTCGACGACGCGGGAGAGGATGACCTTCTGATAGCGTCCGGCGGCGATCTCGGCGACGGCGGTGGCGACGCGACTGCGGTAGTCCTCCGAGTCGACTCGCACATCGACCGGGCGCGACTCGCCGGGAGCGCTTGCCGTGAGGGCGATCTCGAGGAGACGACGTGCTCGATCGGGATCGGCGGTGCCGGTGTCCACGCCATCCGCGTCGACGAAGGCCTCGAACTCGGGAACGATCAGATGCGCGAGGACCGTGTCGTCGGGAACACGGTCGAGGATGCCGTGGTACGGCGCGCAGAAGTCGAAACCGACCCAGCCGTAGAGACGCCAGTCGGCGATCGACAGGGATTCCGTCGCCGCGGCGAGAGCATCTGCCGGGTCGCCGTGCCACGCAGTGGTCGTCCGGCGCCCCCGGTCGTCGACGATGACCTCGCTGCGCGTGACGATCACACGCGCACGGACGCCCGCGGCGAAAGTCCAGCGACGGTTGCGCTCGTAGACGACGTGGTCGCCGAACTCGCCCGAACCCGCCCAGGCCGCCGAGATCTCGGCGGCAGCGGAGTCGCTGACCGGCGTCGCCGGACCGGGCCCCGCAGCGTCGAGCGTCGGGGTTCGCGAATCGGTCGTCAGCGACATGTCCTTGTCCTCCGGTCGTGGGCGGCAGCGCCAGTGATCTTAGAGATATTAGGACAGCCTAAGCAAACAACTCTACGATCGATGGCGTGGCTCACATCAGCGACCGATCGGTAAGGTTACCCTATCCTGCCTGTGTTTGAATGGGTCCCATGCAGACGCATCTGGACCGAGTGACCGACCTGCTCGACGGTTTCACCCCGTACGCCGACGTCCAGGCCGAGCGCTACCGGGACGCCGGACTGTTCCGCGGCCTCCCGCTGTTCGCGAGCTTCGACGCCAGTGCCGATCGCATCCCCGAGGCGCCGGCCGTCACCGATGCGTCGACCGACGGACCGCGGACGCTCAGCTACTCCGACCTGCGTGCCGCCTCGCTGCGTCGTGCGGCAGGTTTCGTCGAGGCCGGACTCCGGCCCGGACAACGCGTCGTCCTGCAGCAGAACAACTCCCTCGACTTCGTCGTGAACCTGTTCGGTCTGCTCCGCGCGGGCATCGCCCCGGTGATGACCCTGCCCGCCCACCGGATCACCGAGATCGCCCACCTCGCGGCCGGCGCCGGGGCCGTCGCCTACATCGGCGAGGACGGACGGCGCGGCTTCGACTTCCGGGATCTCGCCACCGAGCTGCAATCCCGCGTCCCGGACGTCGAGCACGTGTTCATCTCCGGCGATCCCGGTCCGTTCCGGGCCGCACCGGATACGGACCCCGCCGCGGTCGACCTCCCGTCCCCGCCGGATCCCGGTCTCCCGGCGCTGTTCCTGGTCTCGGGCGGCACCACCGGTCTGCCCAAACTGATCGCGCGCACCCACGACGACTACGACCTCAATGCGCGACTGTCGAGCGACGTCGCGAACCTGACGGCCGACGACACGTACCTGGTCGCGCTGCCCGCGGCCCACAACTTCCCGCTGTGCTGCCCGGGCATCCTCGGCGTCCTCGGCGTCGGCGGCCACGTCGTCTTCACCGACAACCCCAGCCCCGACCACACCTTCGACCTCATCGAACGCCACCGCGTCACGGTGACCGCGCTGGTCCCCGCCCTCGCGCAGCTGTGGTGCGCGGCGACCGAGTGGGAACCCGCGGACATCAGCTCCCTGCGACTCCTCCAGGTCGGCGGCGCCAAGCTGGCCCACCCCGACGCCGTCGCGCTCGACGAGGCGCTCGGCGACGTGGTCCAGCAGGTGTTCGGCATGGCCGAGGGGCTCATCTGCTACACCCGGCCGGACGAACCGCGCGATCTCGTCCACGAGGTGCAGGGTTCACCGATGTCCGAGTTCGACGAGGTGCGCGTCGTCGACGACCAGGGCGCCGACGTTCCCGACGGCGAAGAGGGCGAACTGCTGGTGCGCGGCCCGTACACGATCCGCGGGTACTACCGGGCGGACGCCCACAACGAGAAGTCCTTCACCCCCGACGGCTTCTACCGATCGGGGGACAAGGTGACCCGCCTGCCCTCCGGACACCTGTCGGTGACCGGCCGCATCAAGGACACCGTCGTCCGGGCCGGCGAGAACGTCGCTGCCGACGACGTCGAGGAGAACCTGCTCGCACACCCGTCGGTGCGACAGGTCGCGGTGGTCGGGCTGCCCGACGATGCGCTAGGTGAGAAGATCTGCGCCGCGGTCGTGCTCTCCCACGACCATCCGCCGGCCCAGCCGCTCGAACTGGCCGCGCTCCGCACGTTCCTCGCCGACCGCGGCCTCGCGTCGTTCAAGCTCCCCGACGTGGTCCGCATCGTGCGGTCCCTGCCCGTCACCGCCGTCGGCAAGATCGACAAGAAGGTCCTGCGTACGACGCTGCTGGCGGGATGAGCCGGTTGAGCCGCCCTTCCCGCTGGTTGAGCCGCCCTTCCCGCTGGTTGAGCCTGTCGAAACCTCACACGGGCGCGAGCTCCACGATTCCCGGGTGATGGTCGAGGTAGTCCTTGGTGAACGAACACACCGGCCGGATCCGCGCGTTGTGTTCACGGGCGAAATGGATGACCGTCCGGGTGAGACGCGTCGCAAGCCCGTGGCCGGTGTACTCGTCGTAGAGCACGGTGTGCAGAACGGTGATGGTCGTCTGGCCGTCGACGGTCTCCATCGAATAGCCGAGTACGCCGACGAGATCGCCCGCAACCCAGAGTTCGAACCGTTCGCGGTCGGGATTGTGCACCACCTGAGCGATCTGCTGCAGGATGGACCTCGCCGATTGCGGCGGTCGATGCCGGTTCTTGCGTAGCACCTACACCTCCTCATGTCGTCACCGTCTGCGGGTCACCGGCATCACGCCACTTCTTGACGTTCGGCCCCCTGTGACTAGGGTCACACCCTACCTTACGGATCCGTAACTGCTGAGAAAGGGTCTCGATCTGCCTGGCATCGGGTGGCTGCTCCGCGGACGTTGTATGGTGGCGAGCGCAACACAACTACACACCGCGGGGGCTCTCACGATGACCGAGGGCTGAGATGGCGACGGGCGGTCGCCGACCGCTCGAACCTGTCCGGGTAATGCCGGCGTAGGGAGACCATCATGGGCACACGTGTATCCACCACACCCACCACTGCAACCTTCGAAGACGGCGGACTGACCACGGGACCGATCGAGGGCAGTTCCAAGCACTACCTCGCCGTCGATCATCTCCGCGTACCGCAGCGTCGGATCCACCTCACCAACGGCGAACACCTCGACGTCTACGACACCTCGGGTCCGTACACGGACACCGAAACCGAGATCGATGTGGAGCGCGGACTGCCGAAGACCCGCGACTCGTGGCACCGCCCGGAACCGATCGACGGCGCGAGCACCCAGCTCGCGTGGGCACGAGCGGGGATCATCACCGACGAGATGCGGTTCATCGCCGCGCGTGAGGGCGTCGACGCCGAACTCGTCCGCTCCGAGGTGGCCATCGGTCGCGCGGTGATCCCGGCCAACCATCGTCACCCCGAATCGGAGCCGATGATCATCGGCAAGCGGTTCGCGGTGAAAATCAATGCGAACATCGGGAATTCGGCGGTGCGCAGCTCGATCGCCGACGAGGTCGAGAAGATGGTGTGGGCCACGCGTTGGGGCGCCGACACGATCATGGACCTCTCGACCGGCGCCGACATCCACACCACGCGCGAGTGGATCCTGCGCAACTCCCCCGTACCGGTCGGCACCGTGCCCATCTATCAGGCACTCGAGAAGGTGAACGGCGATCCGGTCGCCTTGACGTGGGAGATCTACCGCGACACCGTGATCGAGCAGGCAGAGCAGGGAGTCGACTACATGACGGTGCACGCCGGGGTCCTGCTCCGCTACGTGCCGCTGACCGCCCGGCGGGTCACCGGAATCGTCTCCCGAGGCGGTTCGATCATGGCCGCCTGGTGTCTGGCTCACCACGAGGAGTCGTTCCTGTACACGCACTTCGACGAACTGTGCGAGATCTTCCGCCGCTACGACATCACCTTCTCCCTCGGCGACGGACTACGGCCGGGGTCGATCGCGGACGCCAACGACGAAGCCCAGTTCGCCGAACTGCGCACCCTCGGCGAACTCACCACCATCGCCAAATCCCATGGCGTGCAGGTGATGATCGAGGGACCCGGACACATCCCGATGCACAAGATCGCCGAGAACGTGCGCCTGGAGGAAGAACTCTGCGAAGAGGCACCCTTCTACACACTGGGTCCCCTGGCCACCGACATCGCACCCGCCTACGACCACATCACCTCCGCGATCGGTGCGGCGATGATCGCCCAGGCGGGAACGGCGATGCTCTGTTACGTGACGCCCAAGGAGCATCTCGGGCTGCCCGACCGCGACGACGTGAAGGTCGGCGTCATCACGTACAAGATCGCGGCCCACTCCGCAGACCTCGCGAAGGGGCATCCCCGGGCACAGGAACGTGATGACGCATTGAGCAAGGCGCGCTTCGAGTTCCGCTGGATCGACCAGTTCAACCTCGCCCTCGACCCGGACACCGCCCGCGAGTACCACGACGAGACCCTGCCGGCCGAACCCGCGAAGACAGCTCACTTCTGCTCGATGTGTGGTCCCAAGTTCTGCTCGATGCGGATCTCCGCCGACGTGCGCGCCTACGCGGAGGAGAACAACCTGGTGACCGCCGAGGACATCGACCGCAAGATCGCCGAGGGCATGGCCGCGAAGTCGGCCGAGTTCGCCGAGGGCGGCAACCGCGTGTACCTGCCCCTCGAGGCCAGTCGAGGCGGTTCCGCGTGACCGGCCAGCCACCGCAAGGCCACGGGGACCTCGAATTGCTGCCCGTCGCGGCACCGGGTGAGACGCCGGTCCGCGTGATGACCATCGCCGGATCGGATTCCGGTGGCGGCGCCGGCATCCAGGCCGACATGCGCACCTTCGCGCTGCTCGGCCTGCACGGTTGCGTCGCGGTGACCGCGGTGACCGTGCAGAATTCACTGGGCGTCAGCGGCTTTCAGGAGATCGCACCGGAGACCGTGTCCGCCCAGATCCGCACGGTCGCCGACGACATCGGGATCGGCGCCGCCAAGACCGGCATGCTGGCGTCGGCGCCGATCATCGACGCGGTCGTCGCCCAGTGCACAGACAGCGGTATCGGTCGCGACACGTCGACACCGCTCGTCGTCGACCCGGTATGTGCTTCGATGCACGGGAACCAGCTACTCGCGGATTCCGCCCTGGACACTCTGCGCGACAAGCTGTTCCCTCTCGCGACGGTGGTGACCCCGAACCTCGACGAGGTCCGGCTCATCACCGGGGTCGACGTCGTCGACACCGATTCCCAGCGTGATGCGGCAAAAGCATTGTTCGATCTCGGGCCCGCCTGGGCCCTGGTCAAGGGTGGACACCTGCGCTCCAGCGACCACTCCCCCGACCTGCTCTACGACGGTGCGGAGTTCATCGAGCTCAACCACGAGCGCATCGACACGACCCACGACCACGGGGCCGGCGACACCCTCGCCGCCGCGATCACCTGCGCTCTGGCACACGGGTACTCGGTGCCCGACGCCGTCGCGTTCGCGAAGGAGTGGGTCACCCGCGGACTCGCCGCAGCTTATCCGCTCGGCGCCGGCCACGGCCCGGTGAACCCGCTGTGGCGGGTGGGCCCCAACCGCTGAAGCGTCGCCCGCCACCGTCGAGGTCGATGGGCGACCCTACTTCTCCCAGCCGATGTCCTCGATCGGACCGACGTAGAACTGTCCCGCACCGTAATTGGCGAGATCTTCTTTCACCGCGACCATCGCCGGACCGTTGAAGAGCGGGAGGTTCGAGTACTGGGCGAATGCCTCGCGCTCGACCTTGTTCCCGGCCGCGATCTGGGCCATCGGGTCGCCGATCCGTGTCATCGCCCTGATCTGTGCATCGAGTTGGGGAGTGCCGGCCCCGGCGGGGTTGAACTGCGAGTCGCTGCACCACACCTGGCAGAAGTAGGCCATGCCGAACGGATCGCTCGAGGAGAAGCCCATCATGAACAGGTCGAACTCCTTGTTCACCACGACGGCGGAGAAGTCCGACGAGGGACGTTGTTGCACCACGAGATCGACGCCGACCTTGCCCAGGATCGCCTGGAGCGCCCGTGACAGGTTGGCGCCGGTTGCGTCGTCGCCGACGTTGGGCAACACCAGCGACAGCCGTTTGCCGTTCTTCTCGCGGATGCCGTCCCCGCCCTCACGCCACCCGGCTTCCTCCAGCAGCGCCGCCGCCTTGCCCGGGTCGTAGGACACCACCCCCGCGAGGTTGTCCTCATACCCCGGCTGGAAGGGGTACAACGACAGCGAACCGGGGAGTTCCTCGGTGTAGTTCAAACCGGTGAACCGGATGCGCGCCAGGGTCTGCCGGTCGATCGCGGCGAACACCGCCTCTCGGACGACGCGGTCGGACAGTATCGGCGCATCGAGATTCAGTACGAGCAGCGCCTGCTGCGGCGACGCAGCGGTCCGGATGTCGATGCCGTTCATCGTGAGCACCCGTGCACGCGCGTCCTTGGCCGCCACCCCGGTCGCGTCGATCTCGCCGTTCTGGAAAGCATTGAGCGCCGCCTGCGACTCCATCTGCCGGAAGATCCGCCGGTCGAGTTTTCCGGGCCTCCCCCACCACTTCGGATTGCGTTCGAAGACGACGGTCCCGTTGTCGGCGTCATACGAGGAGACCGTGTACGGTCCTGCACCCCATTCCGGATGCGGTTGCCGTACATAGCCTTCGTTGTACACCTCGGGCGAGGTGGCCTTCGGATGGAGCACGACGTTGAACAAGCCGTCGGGCCAGGCGTAGACGCCGTCGAAGCGCACGATGACCTCGCGGTCGTCGACACCGCGGGTGACCGAGGCGATCTGGCTGTACCCGTCGGTGGAACTGACGATGTAGCGGTCGTCGACACCCCGACTGGTGCGCCACGTCTCGACGAAGGCGCGGTAATCGATCGGCGTGCCGTCGTTGAAGAACGCCTTCGGGTTGATCGTGTAGGTGACCACCGTGTTCCGGCCGACGGTCTCGGTACGGACTCCGGTGAGGTAGTCGGGGTTCGGCGAGTACCGTCCGTCGGGCGAGAAGTAGGCCAGTACCGGGTTGTACCAGCGCCACAGACTCAACGTGTAGGCGCTGGCATCTGCGTGGAAGGTGTTCCACTGGGGCGACACCTCGGTGATGGCCGTCGTGAGGCTGCCGCCGTCCTCGAGGTTCTCCCGGGGTTGCGGATTGAGCGAGGCACCCTCGGTCTTCACCGCACCGCTGTCGACCGCTGCGCCGCAACCGGTCACGCAGGCGATGGTCAGGAGCACCGCGGTGATGAACCGCGACCAGCGCCTCACTGCTCCACCTCCAGGAAGTGGCATGCCGCTCGGTGGTCGCCGCGAACAACACCATCGTGGTCCGCCGGCCGTAGCCGGGGAACGACGGTGCGGCACCGCTCGCGACGTTCGTCGTCGAGCTGCGCGTGCAACGGACAACGACTCGTGAAGCTGCACCCGACGATCTCGTCTGTCGCGCTCGGTTGTTCGCCGGTCAGGACGATCCGCCGCCGTTCGCGTTCGACGCGCGGGTCGGGAATCGGCACCGCCGACAGCAGCGCTCGGGTGTAGGGATGGGCGGGTTCGGCGAAGACCGCCTCGGTGGGTCCGGCCTCCACGATCGCCCCCAGGTACATCACCGCGGTGCGGTCGGCGAGATGTCGCACCACGGAGAGATCGTGTGCGACAACCAGATAGGCGACATCACCGTCGGCCTGCAGTCGCCGGATCAGATTGACGACGTCCGCCTGCACCGAGACGTCGAGTGCCGACAGCGGTTCGTCGAGGATGATCAAGTCGGGGTCGGTGGCCAGTGCCCGCGCGATGGCGATCCGTTGTCTCTGACCGCCGGAGAAGGCGGCGGGGAAACGGTCGGCGTGAACAGGGTCGAGCCCGACCCGTCGCATCAGGCGCGTCACCTTCTCCTCCGCCTCCGCCTTCGGGATTCCCAGTGCCCGAAGCGGTTCGGCGATGAGGTCGAAGGCGGTGAACCTCGGGTCGAGCGCGTCCGACGGATCCTGGAAGACGATCGACGCCCGCTGCCGCAGCGCGCGCGCCTCCCGCGCGCGGACCGCCGCCGGATCCACCCCGCCGATCCGCACGACACCCTTCGGCTGCGCGAAGTCCATGATCTCCAGCAGGGTCGTCGACTTGCCACTACCCGATTCCCCGACGAGTGCCATCGACTCGCCGCGTCGGATGTCGAAGCTGATGCCGTTGACCGCCCGCACCGATCCCACTCGCCGCTTGAGGAAACCGCTGGTCAGCGGGAAGACCTTCGTCATGTCCACCACGTCGAGGACGGTCGGCCGCTCGACCCGCTCGATTGCGGCCACCGATGTCACCGGCACGTCGGGCAGCGGGAACACCGGCTCACCGTCGATCCGGCCGTCGGCATCGATCTCCCGCGCGCGGACGCAGGCCACCCGGTGGTCGCCGCTCAGCTCCGCCAGGGCCGGCTCGGTCCGACCGCAGTCGTCGAGCGCGACGGGACACCGTGGCATGAACTGACATCGGTCCTGTACGTCGATGAGGACCGGTGGCGACCCCGGGATCGGGATCAACGCGTCGGTCCGCCGGTCCACGCGCGGCACGGCCCCCAGCAACCCGATGGTGTACGGCATGCGCGGCCCGCCGAAGAGCGTGTCGACGTCGGCGGTCTCCACCGACCGGCCGGCATACATGACCACGACGTCGTCGGCATGGCCCGCGACGACGCCGAGATCGTGCGTGATCAACAGCATCGCGGCACCGGTCTCCCGGCGCGCGGTGGCGAGCAGGTCGAGGATCTGGGCCTGGATGGTCACGTCCAGGGCGGTGGTCGGTTCGTCGGCGATGATCACCGACGGGTCGTTGGCGATCGCCATCGCGATCATCACACGCTGACGCATCCCGCCGGACAACTCGTGCGGAAAAGCCTTCGCGCGGCGTCCCGGATCAGCGATGCCGACCAGGTCGAGCAGCTCGACCGACCGCGCCCAGGCCGCCTTGGCGGTGACCGACTGGTGCGCCCGCAGCGCCTCGGAGATCTGCGCACCCACCGTGAACACCGGGGTCAGCGACGACAACGGGTCCTGGAAGACCATCGCGATCTCCGAACCCCGGACCGCCGACATCTGCTTGTCCGACAACCCGATCAGCTCCCGGTCCCGTAGGACGACCGATCCGCTGACGTGCGCGGAGTCCGGCAGCAGTCCCAGAACCGCCAGTGCCGACACCGATTTCCCCGATCCCGATTCGCCGACGATGGCCGTGGTTCGGCCGGGTCGCAGGTCGAGGTCGAGACCGCGGACGGCGTCGACGATCCCGGCCTCGCTGCCGAAATCCACTCTCAGGTCACGGACCGTCAGCACCGCGTCGGACCGGCTCGTCATCGGCGGGTACCTCCACTCGACGTCGGGTCGAAGGCGTCGCGCAGACCGTCGGCGATGAGCGCCATCGACACCGTCAGGAGCGCCAGCACGGCGGCGGGGAACCAGAACAGCCACGGTGACGCGGCGAGGGTCCCGGCACCCGCCTGCAGGAGCGAGCCCAGGGTGACGTCGGGGATCTTGACCCCGAATCCGAGGAACGACAGACCCGTCTCGGCGAGCACGGCCGCCACCACGCCGAGTGCGAAGTTGATCACCAGCAACGACGCGATGTTGGGCAGGATGTGCCGCAGGATGATCGCCGGCGGGGACACCCCCAGATACTTTGCCGCGGTGACGTAGTCGCGCTCCCGGATGGTCACCGCCAGCGAGTGGATCACGCGCGCGAGCATCATCCAGCCGAATGCGATGAGCACGACGATCAGCCACCGCCAGTCGCCACCGGTGCTGTTCGAGACCAGGGCGAGGATGAGGAACGTGGGCACCACGAGCAGCAGGTAGACGACACCCAGGATGACGCGCTGTACCCAACCGCCGAAATAGGCCGCGATCCCGCCGAGGAACGCGGCGATCGCGGTCGTCCCGATCGACACGGTCAGCGCGATCGTCAGCGAGCGCTGGAGTCCGTGCACCACTTGCGCATACAGGTCGTTGCCGGCGTCGTTGGTGCCGAACCAGTGGGCGCCCTCTGCTCCTTGCGTCGACGGCGGGAAGCCGATGGCCAGGAAATCGGTGTCGGTGTAGGTGTAGGCGGTGAACAGCCCGCCGAACACAGCGAAGAAGACGAGCAGGACGAACATGACCAGGCCCAGCACCGCGGAACGGTTGCGCGCGTATCGTTTGGCGAAGATCACGACCCGGCCGGCACGACGCCTCGCCAGCGGCGCCGACGCGGTGTCCGACTCGTCGAGGAGACCGCCGGTCTCGCCCATGATCGGGGCGGTGGCATCGAGGTGCCCGGACTGCGGTCCGCGCGGTTCGGGTGGCATCATCGCCATCTCAGCTCACCCGCACTCTCGGATCGAGATAGACGACGGCGAGGTCGGCGAGGATCGCACCGACCGCGGTCGCCAGCGCACCGAATGCGGCGACCGCGACGACACCGTGGATGTCGTTGGTGTTGATCGAGGTGACGAAGTACCGGCCCATCCCCTCCCAGCCGAAGATGGTCTCGGTGAGGACCGCGCCGGTGAACACCGCCGGGATCGCGAAGGCGATACCGACGGCCACCGGGATGATGGCCGTGCGCAACGCATGTCGTCGAACCGCCACGCCGCGGGTGAGTCCCTTGGCACGTGCGGTTCGTACGTAGTCGGCGTTGATGGTGTCGAGCACCATCGACCGCTGCAGGAGATGCAGTCCCGCATACTGGATCACGACCAGGGTGATGGTCGGCAGGATGAGGTGTTGAATGCGATCCAGCAGCACCGGGATGAACCCCTCGACACCCACGCTGGACGCCCCGGAGACGAATACCACGCTGTGGCCGAGGGATTGGTTGAGTGAGATGGCGGCCAGCACGATCCCCAGGCCGACAACGGGAACCGGCAGGTTGATCATCGCGATCGAGATGAACTGCCAGGCACGGTCGGCGAGCTTGTACTGCCGGAGGGCGGTGTAGACGCCCAGGGCTATGCCGAGAAGGGTGGAGATGATGGTGGCGGCGGCCAGGAGCTGCACCGAGGAGACCAGGCGGAAGCCGATCTCGGCGTTGACGCTCTCGCCCACGGGAGTCGACCCCCAATCCCAGTGCAACACCACGCCCGTCAGCCAGTTCCACCAACGTTCGACCAGCGGGGTCTTGTCGTTGAGGTTGTGGGAGGACAGCGTGGCGTCGACGACGCTCTCCGGCAACGGAGGTCGCCGGATCGCGTAGTTGGATCGGGGGTCGAGAAACCAAGTGGCCAGGAAGTAGGTCAGATTGGTTGCGATGAAGACGAGGACAGCCCAGGCCGCGATGCGTTTACAGAGGTATCCGATCACCGCGGCTCCAGGTCGTCGTCAGGCCATTTTCACCGACCGCATGGTGACTCAGGCAGCTCCGCCGAGTGCCTTCGACTTGAGGTGTTCGAACTCCTGCGGGGTGATGGCACCGGAGTCCAGGAGAGCCTTCGCCTCGGTGATCTGCTGGGTCGGAGAGGTTCCCGCAACCGACTTGATGTACTCGTCGGAGGCCTGCTTGGCCTCCGTGTAGGCCTCGCGCTGACGCTCGGCCATGCCCTTGCCCTTCGCGAGCAGGTACACGATGGCCGTGATGTACGGGAAGATGATCAGGAAGACCACCCAGGCGGCCTTCTGCCAGCCCGATGCCTTCTTGTCACGGAACAGATCGGTGATGATGTGCCACAGGACGATCAGGTACGCGACGAACGCGAAGATGACGACTGTGTACCAGATGAAATCCCAGAATGAGTCCCACATTGAAGGTCTCCCGTTTCTAGAAGAAAAGGACCATGCCGAATGGTCCCCTGACGAATAGAAGCATGTCACAGCCATACCCTCGGCATCGCGCTGTCAGGCCAAAGTGGCCGTGAGAAGTAGTAGCACGTCCCCCAGGCATGCACCATTTGCCACTTATACGAAGTTGTGCCACGAACCGACAAAAGAGAGACGAGATGGAATCACACACGGCCACGCATGAACTCGAGTTGGGCTTGGACACCTTCGGCGACATCACCGCCGAGCCCGATGGCACTCCGCGATCGGACGCACAGACCCTGCGGGACGTACTCGAGCAGGCGATCCTGGCCGACGAGGTCGGCGTCGACTTCCTCGGTGTCGGTGAGCATCACCGCTCCGACTACTCCGTATCCGCACCCGAGGTGGTGCTCGGCGCCATCGCCGCCCGCACCAGCCGCATCCGCCTCGGCTCGGCCGTGACCGTGCTGAGCTCGGACGATCCCATCCGCGTGTTCCAGCGGTTCTCGACCGTCGACGCGCTTTCCTCGGGCCGTGCCGAGGTGATCCTCGGCCGCGGTTCGTTCACCGAGTCGTTCCCGCTCTTCGATTACGACCTCTCCGACTACGAGGAACTGTTCACCGACAAGCTCGCGCTCTTCGCCGAACTGCGCACCGGCAAGCCGGTCACCTGGTCCGGCTCGACGCGGGGCCCCTTGCGTGCTCAGCCGGTGTACCCGCAGCTCGAGAGCCCGCCGCTGCCCACCTGGATCGCGGTGGGCGGCAGCCCCGAATCCGTGGTACGCGCAGCGTCGTACGGGCTTCCGCTGATGCTCGCCATCATCGGCGGTGACCCGGTGCGCTTCCGCCCCTACGTCGACCTCTACCACCGTGCGCTCGCCGAGATGGAGCAGGACGTACTTCCGGTCGGCGTGCACTGCCCGGGCCATGTCGCCGACACCGACGCACAGGCACGCGACGAGTTGTGGCCGCACTACCGCGGGTACGTGGCGCGGATCGGACGCGAACGGGGATGGCCGCCGCCCACCCGGATCGACTTCGAGCGGTCGACGGGCCCCGACGGTGCGCTGTTCGTCGGGTCGCCGGAGACCGTCGCACGCAAGATCGCCTCGACGTCGAAGGCGCTCGGGCTGAGTCGTTTCGACATGAAGTACTCCCACGGCACCCTGGGCCATGCCGAGCAGATGCGCAGCATCGAACTCTATGGCACCCGAGTGATCCCTCGGGTGCGCCAACTGCTCGGCGACAACGCGGCAGATGCGGACTCGGTATGAACCGGTCGGGCCCTCTCTCATCGCCGCGTGCAGGCGCGCTGGGAATCGCCTGCCGAATCAGCGATCGCGGAGCACGACTCCTACGCTCCGGCAAACGCGTGTCGCGTCAGTAGGGCACGTGCAAGCAGACGCCGTCGCTCAGGTTGTCGATGACAGTTCCTCGGCCGGCGACACGGAGCAGTTCGGTGTGCTTGACGGACCCATCCTGCCTCGCGCGGATCTGAAAGACCCCCACTCGCTGTGGTGTCCACATGGCAGTGGCCCAGGTATCGCCCTGCTCTGCTGTCTGGAGTGCTCGCCATGGTCCCTTGTTGCCCACATCGCGGACCTCGAAGTAGACCTTGATGCGATAAGGCGGCCAGTAGAAGGCCTCGGCTTCGTACTCACATCCGACGCGATAGAGTTCCCCCGAGCCGGCTGGATCGATATCCACCCGACTGATCGTGGCGTTTGCCGGTGCAGCAACCTGAAGGCCGACTGCGGCGATGATCGCGGAAAAACATAGAACAATCCGTACCCGAAGATCAGCTCGCCCTGCCATGACATTTCCCCTTCGACACTCGCGGACTCTGACGAAACAGCCTCCCCGACAGGCACAACCGCCCTGTGTCCCGTTCGCTGTTTCAGGACGGGAAATGCCTACAGTTCTTCTACTGTAATCTTCTCGGTGGATTTCTTCAGCGAGTTCAGAAATGGCACTTTCCCGGGTACGGCATGTTCCACCACCCACTCCGCATACGCGGCGTCGGCTTTCCTCAGCGACGACCCAGCGTGAGCTGGAAATCGCCGGCCGGATCCGTCCACGCCGACGCGACGTCGAATCCGGCCTCCTCGAGTTCGACACGCAGCGCCTGCGGTTCGAATTTGGTGCTGATCTCGGTGTGGATCTCGGTGCCGGCGGCCAGCTTCCACGAACGTCCGAGGACGCCGAAGTAGGCGTCGATGTCCCGCCGGGCACGCAACCACATCTCGATGCGATGTTCGCCCGGGTTCCAGCGCGCGATGTGTTCGAAGTCGTCCGCATACAGTCCGCGGGCATCCAGTCCCGTCCGCAGGACCTCGATGAGGTTGCGGTTGAAATCGGCTGTGACGCCCGCCTTGTCGTCATAGGCGGCCACGAGTCGGCCGGTGTCCTTGACGAGGTCGGTACCGAGCAGGAAGAAGTCGCCGGGCGAGAGCGCCTTCGCCAGACCCTGATAGAACTCGCGCCGCGCCTCGGGATCGAAGTTCCCGATGGTGCCACCGAGGAACACCGCGAGGCGGGCGCCGTCGGCGTCGGGGAGATGGAGGTCGGGTTCGGTGAAGTCCGCGACCAACGGGACGACCTCGACGCCCGGATAGTCGGCGGCCAGCACATCGGCTGTGGTCGTGAGCATCTCGGAGCTGACATCCACGGGAATGTAGGTGAACTGCTCGGAGTCGGGGGTGGCGGCACTGAACGCGTCGAGCAGCAACCTGGTCTTGGTGGAGGTGCCCGAACCCAATTCGACCATCACCTCGGCATCCGTGGCCGCCACGATGTCGGCCGAATGCTCACGCAGGATCGCGGTCTCGCGACGCGTCGGATAGTACTCGGGAAGCCGGGTGATCTCATCGAAGAGTCGGCTTCCGCGCTCATCGTAGAGCCACTTGGTCGGCAGCGTCGGCGGGTCCTGCCACAGACCCGAAAGCGCGTCCGCGGCAAGTCCTGTCGTCGCCTCGTCGACTTCGGTACGCGTGTCGTCGCGCTCGGATGTCCTGGGCTGCGCCTCGCGCTCGGGAGTCATCGAGCGAGCCGCAGTCCCGAGAACACCCACCGCGACGCAGCGGGAAAGAAATTGCGGTAGGTGATCCGCTCATGCCCCGGCGGCGTCACCGCGCTCGCGCCACGCAGGACGTGCTGGTCGGACATGAACTTTCCGTTGTACTCACCGACGGCCCCGTTCGCCGGGACGAATCCCGGGTAGGGCAGATACGCGCTCGCCGTCCACTCCCACACGTCACCGACCATCGCGGAGCCTGCCCGGCCGGGGTGACATCGGCCGGGATCGAGAAGCCCGCCCCGCGCGTCGCCGAGTGTTCCGGCCGCGACCTCCCATTCGAATTCGGTGGGCAGTCGGGCGCCGGCCCAGCGGGCGTAGGCGTCGGCTTCGTAGAAGGACACGTGGGTCACCGGCTCGTCGGGCACGACGGGGCGGCGTCCGGACAGGGTGAAGGTGGTCCACCGGCCGTCCTCTTCACGCCAGTAACTCGGTGCCTGCCAACCGGTTTCGTGGATCTTCGCCCACCCGTCGGAGAGCCAGTACTCGTGACGCCGATATCCGTCGTCGGCCATGAACTCCAGCCAGTCGGCGTTGGTCACCAGCCGATCGGACACCGCGAAGTCCTCGAGGTGGACCCGGTGGCGGGGGCCCTCGTTGTCGTAGGAGAATCCACTTCCGACAGCGCCGATCTCGTGCACCCCACCGGAGAACTCCCGCCAGCCGAGCGGCGCGGACCGCCCGGGCACGTCGGGATCCCGGTCGACGTAGACCGGTCCGAACGCATGCGTCGAGAACAGGTGCTTGATGTCCATCAGCAGCAACTCCTGGTGCTGCTGTTCGTGGTTGCAGCCGAGCTCGAGCAATTCGAGCGCCGCGTCGTCGAATCGCCCGGCCTCGAGAGCCTCGACCATCGCCGCGTCGACGTGCTCGCGATAACGCGTCACGTCGCGTACGCCCGGTCGCGTGACGAGACCGCGATCGGGGCGCGGATGTCGTTCTCCCACCGTTTCGTAGTAGCTGTTGAACAGGTACCGGAAGGTCTCGTCGTACACGACGTAGTCCGGGTTCCGACGGAGGATGAACTCCTCGAAGAACCAGGTGACGTGCGCCCGATGCCATTTCGCGGGACTCGCCTCGGTCATCGACTGCGGCGTCTGGTCCTCGGGTGAGAGTCGTTCGGCGAGAGCATCGGTCAGCGACCGCACCTCGAGAAACCGTCGGACGGTGTCGGGACCGTCCGCCGTGGCGATACCCGGAGGCCGGGCAACCGGAGACTCGGGATCTGATCTCGGGTCCGGGCGGACGGTGGGTTCGGTGATGCTCACTGGAAAACCTCCCGTGGCAAAGGCGGTGGAGTGCGGCGGCGTCTTCGGCGGATCTCCGCATCCATCGTCACGACGGTTTGCATCCGTGTCAACGATGGCCGGCCTTGCCCCCGATTCGCCGAATGATCGATCGTCAACCAAGGGTTGACGAAGTTCGGCCGTCAACCTACGGTTGACGCATGACGAAGAACGCTGTTCCCATTCGGCTGGACGACCTCATCGCAGCGATCCGCAAGGTGCACGACGACCCCCTCGACCAGCTGTCCGACGCGGTACTGGCCGCGGCTCATCTCGACGAGGTCGCCGACAGTCTGATCGGCCATTTCGTCGACCAGGCGCGCCGCTCGGGCGCTTCGTGGACTGCGATCGGGGCCAGCATGGGCGTCAGCAAGCAGGCCGCCCAGAAGCGGTTCGTCGACCGGGTGTCGGCCGCCGGCGGCACCGACGGCGGCCTGGCCGGCGAGTCGAACCCGTTCTCGCGGTTCACGCCCCGCGCGGCGAACGTCCTGATGGCGGCCAACGGTGCGGCGGCCGCCGATCGAGCCGAGTACGTGACCCCCGCCCACGTGGCAGCTGCCATGACCGCCGAGCCGCAGGCCCTCGTCTTCGTCGTGCTGCGGGAGTTCGGCGTCGACCCCGATGCGTTCGCCGATGCCGTGGCACAACTCGTCCCGGCGCCGCGGGACGTCCCGTATGCCGAGGCATCGTCCGTCGTGCCCTACGGCGCCGCCGCCAAGGCGGTCCTGGAGGCGACCGTCGGCATCGCCGTCGACCTCGGTCACAACTACGTCGGCACCGAACACCTGTTGCTCGGGCTGTTCGCCGACGATCCGGTGGCCGGTGCGCTCACCGGTCTCGGACTCGACGACAGCGCGATCCGCGACAAGATCGTCGCCACACTCGCGCAGTTCGGGGAAGCTCCGCCGGCCGAGTAGCCGAACTACTCCTGATCCGAGATGTAGTGCACCGCGGCCTCCTCGGCCGAGGCCGCGGCGCCGTCGATACCCGCATCCGCAGCCACTGCTTCGGCCTCCGTGTCGATCCCCGATCCCTCGTCCGGAGCGATCAGCCGGCCGGCCCGCCGGTCACCGACCTCGTCACCTTCGTCGAACTCGTCGCTGCGATCGGAATCGTGCGCACGCCAATCGGTTCGGGCGTGCTCGTCGGCAGTGATCTCGTCGAGCGGATCGACCGCACCGACGTCGGGCTCCTCCTCGGCCAGCCGCTCGTCGAGGGTCTCCCCCTCCGCCTGCTCGCGGACCGTGAGTCCGTGGATCGCCGCCTTGGGCGGGTAGTCGGGTGGCGAGTAGCCCTCGTCGAGGACGTCGTCGACGCCGCGGTCGACCAGGGTGTCCTCCGGCTGGAGCTGGTCGTCCTGGTCGAGGCTGAACTCGCCGTCGGAGCCTTCCGGGGTGCTGCCGATATCGTCCTTCACCCTTGCCACGATGCCAGCCGAACGGGGCGTGTGCCAGAGTTCCGCGGACTTGTCCGGTACACGTGACCTCGGGTGGTCCCAGTTCGGGCAAAGCGCCGGTGACCGTCCGTGGGATCGGCGAGAATGTCGAAGATGATCGAGGAATTGCAGGCCGAGGCCGAAGCCCTCCTCGCCGCGGGCGAATACGAGCACGCGCTGGCCGCGTTCTCCGTGCTCCGCGAGGTCAGAGCACGACGCGAAGGACCGTACTCGACGAAGTACCTGTCCAATCTGCACGACTGCGTCCGATGCATGTCCCAGCTGCAGTTGTGGATGGACGCCAACTACCTCTGCAGCGAGTTGCACGGCAAGTACGTGCGGACCCACGGTCGCGGGGAGGCCGACACCGTCGACGTCGCCAAACACTGGGCCTGGGCACTCGTGAACCTCCACGATTATCCGCCGGCCATCCGCCTCTACCTCATGACCGCCGATGCCCTCTGGGACGTCGATCCCGGTCAGGCACAGCGCCTTCTCGGTGCCGCGGTGATCCACCGGCACGACACCGACCCCCTGGCGATCCTCACCCCCGGCGTCATCGACGGGGTGGGGCTCCACCACGCCGACGAGGAACGGACCGTGATCTCGCGTCTGGTGGCCGAACTGGCCGACACGGACACGGCGTCACGGAGCTCGGCCACCATCGACGGCTTCGCGATCGCCTGACGGATCGCAGAATCTCGCCACTCCCGCCCAGCCGTGCTGTTCGGGCCGGCGCAGCTGCACGGAAGTGGCGATCCTGTCTATCGTCGACGTCTCAGACCACCTCGGTCCGTCGGCGGCGTCGCCGCAGGAGGTAGCTGTCCGCGGCTGCGCGTCCGGCCGAGGTGAATCCCACCGCCAGCAGTCCGGCGATCAAGGCCAGCGGCCATTCGTAACCACCGTCGGTGTTCCAGAATCCCGCATCCCAATGAACGAAGACGATCCCGCCGATCATCTCCGCGATCAGCAACGTGGCGACGATGGGCAGCAGGAGGCCCAGGATCAACAGGATGCCGCCGACCAGTTCCACCCAGGTCGCGTAGTACGCGGCCAGATCCGGATAGGGCACGTCCATGCCGGCCGGACCAAAGGCCACCTTGGTGGCGTCCATCCCCTGTGTCACCAGCTTCTGCCAGCCGTGGGCGATGAAGATGATGCCGAGTATCAGTCGCGCGAGAAACTGCGCGACACTGCCGAATCCGGTCATAATGCTGCTCCTCGCATCGTCGGACGGGCCTGGTTCCCCGCCGCCAGGTACTCTCACAGTGTCCGCGACGACGAGACCTCGTCGCGGGTGATACGCCGAAATCGAGTCATCAACCGTAACCGCACCGTGACCAAAGGAACCGCATCGTCGGCGCCCGATGACGCGGCCGGCAGCAGGCGGGCGAACATGCCATACGGCAGAACGGAGTAGGAGTCGAGAGTGCCGGGAAAGTCTGGCCCTGGGTCACGGGGGCACGCCGGGGAGCCCTTCCTGGGTGCACCGTCCGACGTCCTCGATCCCTACCTGCCGGACAACGGAAATCTCGGCTTCCGGATCTCGCGCTACGACCTCGAACTCGAGTACAAGGTGTCGAGCAACCGTCTCGAGGGCACCGCGGTCCTGACCGCGACGTCACATCGGGAACTCAGTCGCTTCACACTCGATCTCGCCAGCTCGATGTCGGTACAGCGGGTCTCGGTGAACGACAAGCGCGCCCGGTACAGCCATCGACGCCACAAGCTGACCATCACCCCCGACACCCCGGTGCCACCCGGCGGGGCGATGACGATCACCGTCCGCTATCACGGCAACCCCCGGCCGATCCGTGGCCCCTGGGGTGAGGTCGGCTGGGAAGAACTGACCGACGGCTCACTCTGCGCCAACCAACCCAACGGCGCGGCGTCGTGGTTCCCGTGCGACGACCATCCGAGTGCCAAAGCGCCGTACCGGATCTCGATCACCACCGACAGCCCGTACCACGCACTCGCCAACGGCGTACTGGAGTCCAAGCGGGTCCGCGCTGCGCAGACCACCTGGGTCTATCAGCAGGTGGAGCCGATGCCGACCTACCTCGCGTCCATCCAGATCGGCCAGTACAAGCAGATTTCGTTGACCAGCAAGCCTTTTCCCGTGATCGGCCTCATCCCGTCCCGCCTCGAGGAGAACTTCGGGATCGATTTCGGCCCGCAGACGGAGATGATCTCGGTGTTCGTCGAGATGTTCGGACCGTATCCGTTCCCGCAGTACACCGTCGTCGTCACCGACGACGAGCTCGAAATCCCCATCGAGGCACAGACCTTCTCGACGTTCGGCGCGAACCACTGCGACGGCAGCCGGGACGCCGACCGTCTCATCGCCCACGAGCTCGCCCACCAGTGGTTCGGCAATTCGGTGACCGCGGCACGCTGGCGCGACATCTGGCTGCACGAGGGATTCGCCTGCTACGCCGAATGGCTGTGGAGCCAGCGGTCGGGCGGTCGCAGTGCCGACGAATGGGCACGCCACTACTACGAGAAGCTCGATGCGAACCCGGTGCGGGTGCCGCTGGCCGACCCGACCCCGCGCAAGATGTTCGACGACTGGGTCTACAAACGCGGTGCCCTCACCCTGCACGCCTTGCGGCTGAGAATCGGCGACGGCGACTTCTTCGCGCTTCTGCAGCGCTGGACCGAGAAGTACCGCTACGGGTCGGTGACGACCGAAGACTTCATGGCGCTCGCCGCCAACCACTCGTCGATGCCGCTCAAGGACCTGTGGGACGCCTGGCTGTTCACCCCGGAACTGCCGCCGTTCCCCAGTCCGTCCTGAGGATCCGATGACGGACGTGCCGGCACCGACGCCGGAGACGCCTTCCGGCGCGGCCGGAGAAATCGACACCGACGCGCGTTCGCTGGGACGCGTCACCGTCGCGACGCTCATCGCCGCCGCGTCGGGCTATCTGGTGCTGCTGCTTGCCGCACGTCACCTCGGTGCGATCGGGTACGGCGTCTTCGCGGTGTTCTGGGCGGCCTACGGTCTCGTCACCGGTGCACAGAACGGTCAGCTGCAGGAGACGACGCGCGCGGTGCGCGCCGCATCCGGTGGTGCGGCCCGGTCGCGGCCGCTGGTCGTGAACATCGGGATCGGCGCCGGTCTCGCCGTACTGGTGGCCGCGACGTCACCGCTGTGGAGCGGCGCGGTGTTCACCGACGAACGCCGGCTGTCGGTGGCATTGCTGGCGATCGGGGTGGCGAGCTTCGCGGTGTACGCGCACTTGTGCGGCGCGCTGTCCGGGATGCTGAGCTGGTCGTCGTTCGCGGTGCTGCTGTCGGTCGACGCACTGATCCGCCTGGCCGGTGCCGTCATCGCGGTGGCCGCCGGCTGGGGCACGACGGCCTTCCTGATCGTCACCGTCATCGGTTCGGTGTCGTGGTGCCTGCTGCTGGTCGGGTCCCCCGCTGCCCGACGCGCGGTCGGGATCGGCGGAGACGTACCCCCGCGCCGGCTCACGACCAACACCCTCACCGCGATGGCCGCCGCCACCGCGAGTGCCGTTCTCGTCATGGGCTTCCCCGTGCTGATCAACCTGACCGCCAACCTGCGCGGTACCCCCGGCGCCGACGAGGCCCGGGTGATCGGCGCACTGATTCTGGCGGTGACCCTCACGCGTGCACCGCTGCTGGTGCCGCTCAACAGCTTCCAGGGCGTGCTGATCTCGCGCTTCGTCGATCACCGTGACCGACGGCTCGCGGCGCTGGCCGCCCCGCTCGGCATCGTCGGCATCGTCGGCGGGGTTGGGATCGTGGCCGCGTGGCTGGTCGGGCCCTGGCTGCTCCGGTCGGTCTTCGGCGCCGACTTCGACCTCGACGGCATCGTCGTCGCATTGCTCACCGCCGGCGCCACCTGCCTCGCCCTGTTGACCGTCACCGGTGCGGCCGCGATCGCCGCAGGTGCCCACCGCTGGTACGCCACGGGCTGGTGGGTCGCCACCCTCGTCGCCGTCGGGTTGCTGCTGATCCCGGCCGACGTCGAGGTCAGAACGTGCGTCGCGCTCGTCGTCGGCCCGCTGGTGGGGCTCGTCGTGCACATGGTCGGGGTGCTGCGGCGGCCTATCGCCGGTTGAGCCCCGTCGAAACCTTGCCTGCCGCCGCCCCCACCCGCGCTTGCAGGCGATTGAGCCGCGACGTCGCGTGTAAGCGCGCTGCCCTGGCCGCTCTTGGCCAACCGCGAGCCGCGCACCGTTCCGCCTCGGCGGCGAAGAAGCGGTTCTCCTCGTCGAAGCGACGTCCGTCGACGGCTTGCACCGAACTCACCGACCCACTGTGGCGGCGGTAGGAGAAGACGACTTCGGGGTCGTAGACGAGTGATCCGTCGTCGGCGGCGAGGTCGACGAGAAGCGCGAGGTCGAGGACGATCTCCAGCCCGGGCCGGAACCCGACCTCCCGCACCGCGGCGGTCCGCCACAGCAACGACGGAAAGTACGTCCAATTGCCGTGGTACAGGCTGGTCGCTAGGCGTTCACCGGACAGCACCGTCGCGTTCGAGGGGGCCAGGACGCTCTTCATCCGGTCCCCCAGCGGACGCACCGTCCGACCGTTCTCGTCGATGACGTCGACGCCCGGCGCGATGACCGACGCTTCCGGGTGATGCCGGGTCAACGTGCGGACGGTCGCGAGGTAGTCGGCGTGCATCACGTCGTCGCAGCCCATGACGACGAACCAGTCGGCGGTCACGAGCTCGACGCAGCGTCGGAAGTTCCCGTTGACGCCGAGGTTGGTGTCGTTGCGCAGGTAGCGCACGCGCGCGTCGTTCAGCGAGGCCAGCCATTCGCGCGGCGTCGGGTCGGGATAACAGTCGTCGACCACCACGAGCCGCAGGTCCGGGTCACTCTGATCGAGCACGCTGGTCACGGCCTCGCGGAACTGCGCGACGTCGCCGTAGAAGGGCATCATCACGTCGATCGGCATCCGACCAGACTAGCCGGGCCGAGCCGGGCGGTTCCTCTCCGAGGCCGCGGAATGGGAGTACCGCGACCGGCCGGGTTAGGGTTGTTCACCATGGCCGAACCCATCACCAATGCCGACGTCTGGCTGGTGGTACCCGTCTTCAACGAGGGGCAGGTGATCCGGGAGGTCGCGGCAAAGGCCCGCGAGACCTTCCCCAACATCGTCTGCGTCGACGACGGCTCGTCGGACAACTCGGCCGAGGAGATCAGGGCCGCCGGCGTCCACCTCGTGCGCCACCCGGTGAACCTCGGGCAGGGAGCGGCCATCCAGACCGGCGTCGAATACGCGCGCAAGCAGCCCGGCGCCCGCTTCTTCGTCACCTTCGACGCCGACGGACAGCATCAGGTCGACGACGTGTCGGCGATGGTCGCCCGCCTGCGGACCGAACCGGTCGACATCATCGTCGGCACCCGGTTCGCCGAGGGACGCAGCGAGTCGGTCCCGCTGCTGCGCCGGATGGCGTTGCGCACCATCGTCTTCCTGAGCCCCCGCACGCGACGGCTCGGATTGTCCGACGCGCACAACGGACTTCGCGTCTTCAACAAGAGGGTCGCGGACGATCTCGACCTCCTGATGAGCGGGATGAGTCACGCGTCGGAGTTCATCGCGCTCATCGATCACCACAAGTGGCGGGTTGCCGAGCAACCGGTCACGATCCTCTACACCGAATACTCACGCGCGAAGGGACAGTCGCTGATCAACGGGGTCAACATCGTCGCCGACGGCCTGTTCCACACCCGGATGAGGAAGTGAGGAGTCGATGATCTGGTTCCAGATCCTCGCGATCATCGGCCTGCTCGCACTGGTCGGCTTCTTCGTCGTCAACCGCGGCACCGCCCGATCGTCGGCCGGTGTGAAGATCCTGTTCGTCGCGTTCGTGGGTTTCGGCCTCTACGCGATGCTGCGCCAGGACGACGTCACCTGGGTCGCCAACAAGATCGGCATCCAGCGCGGCCTCGACCTCGTGCTGTTCCTGCTGGTCATCGCCTTCGCGTTCACCACGGTGTCGACGTACCTGCGGTTCCGCGACCTCGAGGTGAAGTACGCACGGCTCGCGCGCGCCGTCGCGCTGCAGAACGCCGAGAACCAGAACAGGCCCGGTCAGGACGCGGCCCCCGAGGACTGATCGGGCATAAGTCGCCGGAAGATCCGAGTTCGACGCACCCCTTGCGTCTACGTATACGTCTACTTATAGTGGGTTCATGCCCAACAAGACCATCTACGTCTCCGACGACGACATCGCCGTCCTCGAACGCGCTCAGCAGGTGTCGGGCGGTAACCTCTCCGGCGCCGTCGTCGAGGCACTCCGCGCGTATGTGCGGGCCGCGGACTATCGCGACGCCGGGTACGACGAGATCGTGCTCCGGGACGGACCCGACGGCGTGCGTCGGAAACGGTTCTTCGGTCGACCCCTCGCCGAGGAGACCGAGTACGACGAGAACACCGGCAACGCAACCAAACTCACCGCCTACGAGGGACGCACCGGCAAGATCGTGCTGTCGATCCACTTCGTGGACTGGAACAACTACGGCGTGACCCGCATGCAGAAGACCGGCAACTGGCTCAAGGACCTCACCGGCATCCCCAGCGTCCGCAGCCTGTTCAGTGCCGAACTCCCCGACTGGGGCGACTACACCGTCGAGATCGTCGACGACATCGAGGGACTGCGAAAACTCGTGCCCGAGAGGTTCTTCGAGCGCACCGCGGCCGCACTGGCACCCGACGTCGAAGACCTCGACGTGTAACGCCTCACCGTAACCGACCACTCCCCCAGAACATCCCGGCGACGCCCCATCGGGCGCTCGTCTATCAATACATGCATATATGCGCATGTCCTTATTCGTACGGAAAGGAACAGCAATGTCCGATCAACCCGCCATCAGTGTCTCCGGTCTTCGAAAGGCCTTCGGAGACAACACGGTTCTCGACGGTATCGACATCTCGGTGCCCGCCGGCAGCGTGTTCGCCCTACTCGGCCCCAACGGGTCAGGAAAGACCACCACGGTCAAGATCCTGTCCACGCTCGCACAGCCGGACTCGGGCGAGATACGGATCGCGGGACTCGATCCCGCCTCCGACCGCGATGCGATCTGCGCCCGGATCGGTCTGACCGGCCAGTTCGCTGCCGTCGACACGCTGCTCACCGGACGCGAGAACCTCACGATGGTCGCCCGGCTCCGGCATCTGCCGAAACACCAGGCCCACGAGCGAGTGGAGAAGCTACTCACCGACTTCGACCTCGTCGACGCCGCCGACCGCCGCGTCGCCGAGTACTCCGGCGGGATGACCCGCCGCCTCGACCTCGCGATGACCCTCGTCGGCGAACCGTCGATCATCTTCCTCGACGAACCGACGACCGGCCTCGATCCCCGCTCTCGCCGGACCGTGTGGGAGACCGTCCGCGGACTCGTCGCCCGGGGCACGACCATCTTCCTCACCACGCAGTACCTGGAAGAGGCCGACCATCTCGCCGACCGCATCGCCGTCCTCGATCGCGGCCGGATCGTCGCGGAGGGCACCGCCGCCGAACTCAAACAGCTCGTGCCCGGAGGTCACATCCGGATCGGTTTCGCCGACGCCGACGACCGCGAGCGCGCCCGCCGCGCGTTCTCGTCGTCGGTCGACGGGCAGGAGGAGAACAGCCTCGCTGTTCCCTCCGGCGGCGGGATCGGAGCGATCCGCGACGTCCTGTCGACCCTCGACGCCGCGGGCATCGAGGCCACCGGCATCTCGGTGCACACCCCGGATCTCGACGACGTGTTCCTCACCATCACCGGCCGGTCGGCCGCCACCCTCTAGGAGATCCGATGTCCACCACCCTCGCCTTCACGCTCTCCGATTCCTCGGTCATGGTTCGCCGCAACCTCGTTCGGCTCCGGCGATACCCCACGATGATGTTCTCCACGATCGCGATGCCCGTCGTCATCCTGCTGATGATGACCTTCTTCTTCGGCGGGGCGATCGAGAGCGCACTGGCCGCCGACGGCCCGCTCGACGGGAAGTACATCAACTACCTGCTGCCGGGGCTGCTGCTCTTCGTGCCGTCGTTCCTCACTGTGGCGGTGGCGGTCTCGGTCAACCAGGACGTCACCGAGGGCATCATCAATCGTCTGCGCTCGTTGGCCACCCCGCCGACGGCGATCCTCGCCGGTCACTTCGTCGGTGCCCTGATCCAGGGTGTCGTCGCGGTGCTGTTCCTGCTCGCCGCCGCCTTTGCACTCGGTTTCCGTTCGGAGGCAAACGCTCTCGACTGGCTGCTCGCGGGCGGCCTGTTGCTCCTGCTGACGGCCGGCCTGGTGTGGATCGCCGTCGCCATGGGCGTCGTCGCACCGAATCCGGAGAGCGCCAGCAACATGCCCCTGCCGCTGCTGTTCCTGCCCTACCTGGGCAGCGGGCTCGTGCCGACCGACAGCATGCCGAACGGGGTGCGGCAGTTTGCCGAGTATCAGCCCTTCAGCCCGATCGCCGACACGCTGCGCGGCCTGCTCATGGGACTCGACATCAGCGATCGCTGGCCGTGGGCACTCGGCTGGTGCGTGGTGTTCCTGATCGTCGGCTACTTCTGGGCGGTCACCGCATTCCGCCGCTCGACCGCCGGCTGAGCGGGCGGTCGTCCCGAGTCCGCGGCGCTCAGTCCGCCAGCGAACGCAGGTAGGCGGTCACGTCGTCGTGGCGCGGGAGCAGTCCCGACGCCGCGGCTTCGTGCAATCCGGGTGCGGCGGTGTCCTTCTCGGAGAGTTCGTACTCCAGCGGCGTACCATCCCGCGCGGTGGTCGGCCAGTCGATGGCGAGGTCGGGGTCGAGTGGGTTGATGCCGTGTTCGCCAGACGGGTTGTAGCCGGTGGAGCAGAGGTAGGTGACGGTCGAGTTGTCGGCCAGCGCGCAGAACGCGTGCCCTAGCCCTTCCGACAGGTAAACCGCCCGACGGTCGACGTCGTCGAGCAGGACGGTGTCGTAGGTGCCGAAGGTCGGGGAGCCGACGCGGATGTCGACGATGACGTCGAGGATGGCACCCGACGCGCAGGTGACGTACTTCGCCTGTCCCGGAGGAACATCGGCGAAATGCACACCGCGCAGCACACCAGCGGCAGATACCGACAGATTGACCTGCGCGAGGTCGAAGCGGTGCCCGATCACCTCGGCCAGCAGGTCCCCCTTGAACGCCTCGGCGAACAGTCCCCGTGCGTCGCCGTGCTGGACCGGGGTGAGTTCCCACGCGCCGTCGATCGTGAGCGGTCGCACCTTCATGGATGAGCCTTTCGCATCGGATGTATCCTCAGAATCCCTTGCCCCGCTGCAGGAGTTCGAGCAGGTAGTCACCGTAACCGGACTTGCGGAGTTTCTCCGCGCGAGAACGGAGCTCGTCGTCGTCGAGCAATCCACGACGCCACGCGATCTCTTCGGGCACAGCGATCTTGAGGCCTTGGCGTTGTTCGACCGTGCGCACGAAATTGCCGGCGTCGAGGAGGCTGTCGAAGGTTCCGGTGTCGAGCCAGGCGGTCCCACGCGGCAGGACCGTCACCGACAGTTTGCCGCGTTCGAGGTAGTGGGCGTTGATGTCGGTGATCTCGTATTCGCCGCGTGCGCTGGGTTTCAGGTTGCGGGCGATCTCGACCACCTCGTTGTCGTAGAAGTACAGGCCGGGCACCGCGAAGTTCGACTTCGGTTGTGCCGGCTTCTCTTCCAGCGAGATCGCGGTCCCGTCGGCGTCGAAGTCGACGACACCGTAGGCCTCCGGATTGGACACCCAGTAGGCGAAGACCGCTCCGCCGTCGACGTTCTCGAAACCCTGCAGCCGGCTGCCGAGACCGGGTCCGTAGAAGATGTTGTCGCCGAGCACGAGTGCGACCGACTCGTCGCCGATGTGGTCGGCGCCAAGGGTGAAGGCCTGGGCGAGGCCGTCGGGCGAGGGTTGGGTCTTGTAGGTGAGGTTGATACCGAACTGGTCGCCGTTGCCGAGCAGTCCCTGGAAGGCGGGCGCGTCGTGCGGGGTGGTGATGACGAGGATGTCGCGGATACCGGCGAGCATCAGCGTGGAGAGCGGGTAGTAGATCATCGGCTTGTCGTAGACCGGGACGAGCTGTTTGCTCACACCCTGCGTGATCGGGTGCAGGCGCGAGCCCGTACCGCCGGCCAGAATGATCCCTCGCATGCGCCACAGCCTAGTGCCCGACGCTCCGGCTCACTGCGCGCACACCCGGGGCCCTGGCCGGTCCCCATCCGCGTGGCAAGCTCGTCACCTCGGGTCGGGGTGCCGATCTCGGTAGAGTTGCGTCGACGAATACCTCAGGCGGAAGGATCGACGTGCGTGTTCTCGTGACCGGCGGTGCCGGTTTCATCGGCGCCAACTTCGTGCTGCGCACGCTGGCCACCCGCCCCGAGTGTTCGATCCGGGTGCTGGACAAACTCACCTACGCCGCCAACCCCGAGACCCTGACCTCGGTCGCCGACCGGGTCGAGCTGATCGAGGGCGACATCGCCGATGCCGCCCTGGTCCACCACCTGGTCGGCGAGGCCGATCTGGTGGTGCACTTCGCCGCCGAATCCCACAACGACAACTCCCTGGCCGACCCCTCGGCGTTCGTGCACACCAACCTGGTGGGCACCTACACCCTGCTCGAAGCCGTCCGCGCCCATCAGGTGCGCTATCACCACATCAGCACCGACGAGGTCTACGGCGACCTCGACCTCGACGACCCGGCCCGCTTCACCGAAGCCACCGCCTACAACCCCTCGAGCCCGTACTCGGCGACCAAAGCCGGCTCCGACCTGCTCGTGCGCGCCTGGGTGCGCTCCTTCGGCGTGGCCGCCACCATCTCCAACTGCTCCAACAACTACGGCCCGTACCAGCACATCGAGAAGTTCATCCCCCGCCAGATCACCAACGTGCTCTGCGGGGTACGTCCCAAGCTCTACGGCGACGGCCGCAACGTGCGCGACTGGATCCACGTCGACGACCACAACGACGCGGTGTGGACCATCATCGACCAGGGTCGGATCGGCGAAACGTATCTGATCGGCGCCGACGGCGAGGTCGACAACCGCACCGTCGTGGAAACCATCCTCGAACTCCTCGGCCAGCCGAAGGATGCCTTCGACTTCGTCACCGACCGCCCCGGCCACGACCGCCGCTACGCCATCGACTCCACCCGCCTGCGCACCGAACTCGGCTGGCAACCCAACTACGTCGACTTCCGCGCCGGCCTGGCCGCCACCATCGACTGGTACCGCGACAACACCAGCTGGTGGCAACCCGCCAAAGACGCCGTCGAACAGAAATACGCCGCCACCGAGCGGGTGACGGGCTAGTTCGCGGCCGGTCGTTTGGCGTTCTCGCAGTTCCGCCCCCTACGGTGTTCACATGCGCGTACTCGTGAGCGGCGGCGCGGGCTACATCGGCTCGCACACCGTGATCCAGCTGGTCTCCGCCGGACATGACGTCGTCATCGTCGACGACTTCAGCAATGCCAAGCCCACGGTCGTCGGTCGGCTCGAGGCCTTGAGCGGTCGTTCCATCCCGGTACACGCCTTCGACCTCGCGGACGTGGACAAGACCGAGCACTTCTTCGCCCACGAGGACGTCGACGCGGTGATCCACTTCGCCGGGTACAAGGCGGTCGGTGAGTCGGTGGCCAAGCCGCTGGACTACTACCAGAACAACCTCGGCACGACGTTCTCGCTGTTGCGGGCGATGGAACGCCACAACGTGCACACGCTGGTCTTCTCGTCGTCGGCGACCGTCTACGGCGCCGACCCCGAGTTGCCGATGACCGAGGACCTCCCGACGTCGGCGACCAACCCGTACGGCTGGACCAAGGTGATGATCGAGCAGGTGCTGCGCGACGTCGCGGCCAGTTCCGACGCCTGGCGGATCGCGGCGCTGCGCTACTTCAACCCGGTGGGTGCGCACCCGAGCGGTCAGATCGGTGAGGACCCGTCGGGCATCCCGAACAATCTGATGCCATTCGTCGCGCAGGTCGCCGTCGGCCGGCGCGAGAAGTTGTCGGTCTTCGGCGACGACTACGACACCCCGGACGGCACCGGCGTTCGCGACTACATCCACGTCGACGACCTCGCGGCCGGGCACGTCGCCGCACTGGACCGCATCAGCACTGGTCATACCGGCATGTCGACGTGGAACCTCGGAACCGGACAAGGCGTTTCGGTCCTCGAAGTCGTGCACGCTTTCGAAAAGGCGAGCGGCAAGCCGATTCCGTACGAGATCGCACCGCGCCGGCCCGGTGACATCGCCGCGTCGTACGCCGATCCCACCCGCGCGAACGCCGACCTGAACTGGCACGCCACCAAGACGATCGACGACATGTGCGCCGACACCTGGCGCTGGCAGTCGGGAAACCCGACGGGCTATCCGGACGCCTGAGCCGTCACCGATCGGCGTACGGATCGTCGGGATCGACGGTCTCGTCGGTGGCCCACCCGATGTAGCGGCGGGCCGACGTCTCGACGACCTCGCGTGCGTTCTCGTCGACGACGACGCCGAACGCGTCGTACAGTCGATCGAAGGGTAGTGCCGTGACCCGGTCGGCGATCTGACGAACGAGTCTGGGCGACAACGGGATCATGTTCGGGTAGCTGCGCATGAAGGTCACCATCCCCGGCTGCATGACGCCTTTGATCGTGTCGCCGGTCAGCAACGCTCCCCGACCGTCGGCGGCACCCGGCAGGTGCAGGACCGCGCTACCCGGAAAATGCCCGCCGCACTGGATGATTCGCACCCCGTTGAGGATCTCGGCGTCGCCGGACCAGAACTCGACGACAGGATCCGGCCGGGTCAGCCATCGACGATCGAGATCGTTGTAGTAGACCGGCACCCCACCGAACCGGTGACTGAGAGACACACTGGCGCCGTAGAGGTGCGGATGACTGGCCGTGATGGCTGCGACGCCGCCGCATTCCACCAGCCGGTCGACGAGAGAGGGACCGACGAAACCCGGTGGTTCCCAGAGGATGTTTCCCTGCGAAGTGGCCACCAGGAATCCCTGCTGGCCGATGCCGACCGACGGCCTCAGCGAAAGTCGGGTGAGGCCCGGCTCGACCTCGGCGACGTCGAGCGCATTGTCGGCGTCCTCGTCGAGTCGGGTCCACTGTTGTCCGCTTGTCGGAATCCACTGCCGGTCGTCGTCGCAGATCGGACAGACCTCGGGAAGGTCCGCGTCGGGCGCGTACTCGTTCGCGCAGAAGACACACATCCACGGCTGCATGACTCGACGCTAACCCCGTTGCCAGCCTCGGGCCCTGATCTCCGAGGGATGTGGTCCATCGGACCGACGTGGGTCAGCACTATATCAGTGCATACCGACAGAAGATTTGCACACGAACTCCATCGACAATCGTTGCACGCCTTGATATTCAGGCGTACGCTCGAACATACATTCGTAACAACGGCATCGGGGGGGGTGACCGTCTTGATCGAGATCTCGAACTCCGACGTCGTGCCGTCGACCCGCGCCTCCGAACTCGTGCAAGAACTACACCGGATCACCACCGAGCTGCAGACCGTCGACCTGACACAATGCTCCGATGCCGAGCTCGTCGACGTCGCCGCCGACACCGAACGCGCCATCGCCCGACTCACTTTCGCCGGCGACCGGCAGATCGTCGAGATCGCCGACCGCGACCTGCCCCATAAAACCGGGCACCGCAGCATCACCCAGTTCATGACCCACCGCCTGCGCGTGGCCGACCCCATGCGCCGCACCAAACAACGCCACGCGACCGCCACCCACCTCAGCCCGACCGGCGAACCGCTCGAACCCGAACACCCCGCTCTGGCCGAGGCATTGGCCGACGGCAAGATCAACACCTCCCACATCCGGGCGGTACTCGACGTGCTCGACCAGATCCCGCACGCCGTCGACCACGACGTGAAGATCGCCGCCGAACGACAGATGGCCGAAATCGCCGTCGACCACACCCCCGCCGACATCACCGCCCTCGGCGCCCGCCTGTTGGCCCACCTCGACCCCGACGGAACACTCGCCGACGACACCGACCGCAAACGCCGTCGCAAACTGTCGGTCAACCGGCAACGCGCCGACGGCACCGCCAAGATGTCCGCCGACCTCACACCCGAACTCCTCGCGCGGATCACCATGCTGCTCGCGGTCTGGGCCAAACCCGGCATGAACAACCCCGACGACCCCGAATCACCGCACGGGTCGATCGAGAATGCCGACCCCGAGATGGTCGAAGCCGCTGCCGCACGTGATGATCGCAGCGATGCGCAGCGCAACCACGACGCGTTCAACGCCTTGCTGAAGGCTGTGTTCGAGGACGGCCTGCTCGGCAAGAGTCACCGCGGGTTGCCGATACAGGTGATCGTCAAAGCCGACCTCAACGATCTGGTCCGCGAAGCCGGGTTCGCCACCACCGCCACCGGCACCCTGATCCCGATCCCCGACCTCATCGACATGGCCGCCGACGCCCAACCCTGGCTGGCGGTGTTCAAAGACGCCACCGCCGTCCCGCTCTACTTCGGCCGCGGCAAACGGCTGGCGACCCGCGAACAGCGACTGGTGTCCTTCGCCCGACCCGACGGCGAGGTCTGCTCCACACCCGACTGCGGCATAGCCGCCGCACACGTGGAAATGCACCACGCCCAACTCGATTGGGGTCTGGGTGGCCTCACCGACATCACCGACCTCGCCCCGGCCTGCCCGAAACACAATCGCATGGTCGGCGACCAGCCCGGACAGTTCACCACCCGGATGGTCCGGGAAGGGCCCGATGAGGGCCGCTGCGTCTGGCGGCTCAACGCCGAACCCGGCGCGCCACCCAACCCCGAACGTGTGAACCGGCGACCCGACATACCCCGACGGTTCATCGAGCACCTTGAACAGGTGCGCACCGAAATCCACGGGCCCGATGAGGCGTCCGGCGATCAGTCGCGCCTTCAGCTGCGCCAGATCATCGACCTACGCAACGCCTCCGACGCCGAAGCCACCCTCGCCTCGATAATGCTCGCCGCCGCATACCCGCGCGTGTGAAGCAAGCGTGGCGAGGGACGGTCACCGGCCCTTCGAGGCTCGTCGCTAACGCTCCTCACACCTCAGGGAGCAGATGGGCAAACACCCCCAACACTCCTCACACCTGAGGGAGCAAGTGGGCACCACTCGCTAACGCTCCTCACACCACAGAGAGCAAGTGGCCACTCACCGCCAACACTCCTCACACCTCAGGGAGCAAGTGGGCACCACTCGCTAACGCTCCTCGCACCTCAGGGAGCAAAGGTGGGCTCCTCAGAGAGCGAGGGTGGGCACCTCATCGAGCGAAAGTTCATGCAACCGGGCCGAAGTCGAATCGGAGGTCCGTGGTCGCTGCGTCAGTCGATCACGTCATCGACGTCATCGAGGTCTGCCGCCGAGACGCCGGTGATGATGTCGAGAACCTGCGGGTATTCGGGCGCGGTCGAGGTCACCACCGAGCCATGGTCACCGCCCGGGATCAGCACCGCCTCGGCCTGACCACCCTGCCTCACGACGGCATCGACGTAGCGGCTCGAGTTGACCGGCGAGACCATGCGGTCCTTGGTGCCGTGTACGGCCACCACCGGTGTCGTCGGATCGATGTTCTGGATCGGGTCGACCATGGTGTAGCGCTTCGGCACCTGACGAGGCGAGCCACCCAGGGCGGTCACGATCCGATCGTCGCCATGTGTTGCGGCATAGACCATGTCGAGAGGTCCGGCGAGCGACACCACCCGGGTCGGCCGGAACACCGGCCGCGCACCGACCTCGTCGTCCTCCAGCTTGTGCCTGGTGCCACCCCACACCGCGAGTTGAGCGCCGGCACTGTGTCCGACGACGAGCTCGTCATCCGTGGTGATCTGCGGGAACTGCTTGTCCACCACCGACACGTGGTCGAGCGCACTCGCGACATCGCGGAAGGTCGTCGGCCAGCCGCCGCCCGAACCCACCCGCCGGTATTCGACGTTGTAGACCGCCATGCCGCGCTCGGCGAGATCACGAGCCAGCGGATCGAAGATGTCCGCGCCCAACGCACTCTGCCAGGCACCGCCGTGGATCAGAACGACGAGCGGGATCGAGTCGACCCGCTGCTCGCCCTTCGGGAGGTACAACTCGGCCCAGTTCTGATCGCTGTCGGCCTCGCTGGGTGTCGGGTACTCGATCCGGTGGATGGTGACGTCGTCGAGGTACTGCACCTCCTCGGTCGCCTGGGTCTTGACCGGACCCGAGACCGCCGGGTCGTCGGCACTGCACGCCGTCAGTCCCAGTCCCGCGGCGAGTGCGACACCCAGAAATCGAAGTGGGACAGGCGACCAGCGGGTTCGCCGGGAGTCGCTCAGGGTCAACGAAGGCAACAATTCAGTGCCTGCCTTTCCGGCCACGAGGCCATCACGCATTCTGTCGCAACCGGTCCCGAGTGTCGGCACCACGATGTCGCCGGCTTCGCCGCCACCGCCCACGCGATCGGCGTCGAATGTCCCGGATGGATCTGTTCTTCACTTCGCCGGCGTCACTGCCGGCGAGATCACTTCACCGACAGGGGCACGGCGGTGGTCGACCCACCGGCGCGGACCGTTGCGGTCAGCGGGGTCCACCCCGTCCAGAGATCCACCGGCACATCGAGCTTCGCACCCGGCCGGAGTGTGACCGGAGTCTGTGTGACCGCGCTCCGGTCGGCGATGGTGTCGCTGCGTTCGACCGCGACCCGGAATTTCTGCGCACGACCCTCGGTCTGCACGGTCACGCCGACGGGCGACGTGGCCCCTACCGAGACCGACGAGCCCGGACCGATGGCGAGCTGCGAGGTCTGGGTCGAGACCGAACGCAGCGAATCCTCGGTCGCAACCTCGAACCGGGCTGTCGTCGGTGCCGACGAACTCACCCGGATCGCGTGACGAACGGGATCGACATCGAGCGCGGACGTCGCGCCGGCGGGAACCTCGAGATCCCCGACCGCCACCGCACCACCGCTGCTCAGGACCGTCGTGCTGATGTCGGCGGTACGTCCGGCCTCGACAGCGTCGACGACGACGCGGAAACGCTTGCCGGCGGGGACGATGAACCGCGCGGTGTTGTCGTTGTTGAACAGGATCTTCTGCTCCACACCGGGAATCGGCTTGCCGGACAGATCGGTGACACGGACATCCCAGTCGACGTCACCGACCCCCTTGGCCGTACCGTTCGTGTCGGTCACCACGACGACGGTGTCGTCGGTGCGGAGATCGGGATCCTGATGACGCGCCAGGACCGTGGCCAGCGGGACCAGCACCAACTTGTTCTTCTGCGAGCCCTGGAAGAGCATCGTCGGATCGGACGGCTTGGTCGCCGTCGAGTAGTACCAGGTGTCGGCGGCCGGATCCACGACCACCATCTTCTCCACACCCGGGAAGTTGTTGTCGTACACCACGATGCCGCGCTTGCCGTCGCCGAGATCCCGAATCGCCACCGGGTTGATCGCGTGTCCGGCCGTCTGCTCGTCATCGGTGAAGATGGCGAGGATGTAGTTGTCGTTGCGCGACCAGGCGTTCCGGAGCTTGGTCAGTGCCTGCGACACCGAGACCTCGGACATGGCGAGATCCGTGGGCGGGAAGCCCTGGGTGATGAACATCCGGGCGATCAGCTCGTCGAGAGGACCCGACGCGGGCATGCTGTAGACCGTCTGCCAGGGCATCGCCAGCGGGAACGGGCTCAGGCGCTTCGTGTTGTACAGACCTGCCAGCGCCGCCATGCCGTAGCAGTGGCCCCCGGTCATCGACTCGTTGAACTCGTTCTGCACGAGTTCGGCGACGGTGGTCGGTGAGCAGACGCCGAGCACGATCCGGGCACATACCTCGTCGCCGAAGACCGCACGCATGCCGTCGATGGTGAGACCGCGCCGGTGCAGGGCGTCGTCGTCTCCCCAGTTCTCGAAGGAGAAGCCGTCGCGTTTGACGTCGAATCCCGAGTGCGCGACCACCTTCCCGGCCTGAGGATTCACGACGGGTGCCGCCTCGGAGGCTCCTATCCCCACCACCGAGAACGTCGCCGAGATTGACACCGCGAGCGCCGCAACCAGCGGACGCGTCGACCATCGGGAATGGCCCTGACCTTTGCGCATTGCTAAACATTAGCGGACAAATCAGGCACCCTGAGCACATCCTGAGAGGAATCAGGCCCCCGGTCGATGATCTGTCACGAAAACGTCGTCCGCGGGTGTGTCAGGTCCGGCGAGCGAGGGTCCTACGCGCGATCCGGGCGACCGCCTCGTCGATGAGCCGGCCCGCACTGTCGGTCGCCGCCCCCTGCCCGGCGGCGTCGAAGGCCGCGAGCACGTCGACCGCGGCGTCCACCTCGGACGCGGTCGGTGCGAGACCGGCACGCGCGGGCCCGATCTGACGCGGGTGGATGCACGCGCGACCGAAGAACCCGAGCCCGGCCAGCCGCCGGGTCTCGGTCTCGAACGACTCGGCATCGTCGATGACCGGCGATGCGGCCGCGAGGGGTGGCCGGATTCCGGCCGCCGCCGACGCGGCCACGACTTGCGATCGTGCCCAGAGCAACTCGTCGCCGACGATCGGCGTCACCCCGAGATCAGCCGCCAGGTCCACCTCGCCGATCTGCACGAACTCGACCCGGGGACCGCCGGCGATCGCCGGCGCATTCACCAGTCCGGCACCGGTCTCGATGAGCGGTGAGACCGGTGTCCGTGGACGATCATCCTGCGTCTCGAGATCGGTGAGCATCCGGTCCACGCGTTCCAGGGTCGCGCGATCATCGCATTTGGGCAGCCAGATGCCGTCGGCCCCGCACCGGACCGCCATGGTCAGGTCGTCGAGCAGTTCGGCACCCGGATTCACCCGTACCCACGCGGGCACACCGGACCGGTCGCGGTTCTCGAGCCAGGCGCCCACCGCGATACGCGCAGCGTCCTTGGCGGCCACCGGCACCGCGTCCTCGAGGTCGAGGACCACGGCGTCGGTACCGGAGGCAGTCGCCTTCCCGAAACGTTCGGGCCGGTCGCCCGGTACGTACAGGTAGATCAGCGCCGAACTCATCCGACGGTGACGGTCCCGTTGACCAGTGCCTTGGCGATGACGGTCCGCATGATGTCGTTGGTGCCCTCGCCGATCGACATCAGCGGCGCGTCGCGGTAGTACCGCTCGACGTTGAACTCGGTCGAGTAGCCGTAGCCACCGTGGATCCGCATCGCCTCGAGGCTCGCGGTGATCGCGGTCTCCGAGGCGAAGTACTTCGCCATGCCCGCCTCGCCGTCGACGCGCGCACCCGAATCCGCCTTCGCGGCAGCCCAATACGTCATGAGACGGGCGGCCTGCAGCTGGGTCGCGATGTCGGCGAGCTTGAGCTGGATCGCCTGGAAGTCCGAGATCGGCTTGCCGAAGGCGGTGCGCTCCCGGGAGTAGTTGAGCGCCGCGTCGTACGACGCCTGCGCGATGCCGACGCTGCGGCCGGCGATGTTGAGGCGGCCGATCTCCAGGCCGGACAAGGCCTGCTGCATGCCGCGGCCCTCGACCCCGCCGAGCAGCGTCGACGCCGGCACCCGCACCTCGTCGAGGAAGATCTCGCACGATTCGGTGCCCTTGTAGCCGAGCTTCCCGAGGTCGCGCTGGACCTCGAATCCGGGAGTCGTGGTGTCGACGAGCAGGATGCTCATGCCCTTGTGCGCCGGGGTGGCCGACGGATCGGTCTTGACCAGGACGGGGAGCACGTTTGCGTGGCGTGCGTTGGTGATCCAGGTCTTGGTGCCGCGGATGACGTAGTCGTCGCCGTCGCGGTTGGCGGTGGTCTTGATGCCCTGCAGGTCGGTGCCCGCGCCCGGTTCGGTCAGGCCGATGCCGGTACGGCATTCCCCGCTGGCCAGCCGGGGCAGCCACTGCTGCTTCTGTTCCTCGGTACCGTGCCGCGCGATCATCCAGCACGCCAGGTTGTGACTGCCGAGAATGCCGGCGATACCCATCCAGCCGCGGGCGATCTCCTCGTACACGAGGGTGAACGACACCATGTCGAGTTCGAGTCCGCCGTACTCCTCGGGCGTCGTGATCCCGAACAGGCCCATGTCCCGCAGTCGCGCGACGATCTCCGTGGGATAGCGACCCTCACGTTCCCACTCGTTGGCGACCGGGATGATCTCCTTGTCGACCAACTGGCGGAGCGCCGACCGGAAGTCGCGCTGTTCCTCGGTGAAGCTGAAATCCATTGCGTGATCCTTGATCTGAGGTGTGGACGGTACTCCGGGCCCGGCCCGGGGTTTCGGCGAGAAGAGTCGGTCAGCCGATGAGGGCGGTCGCGAGCACCGGGATCTGTTCGACGGACGGGGCGTCGCACAAACCGAGGACCGCTTCGATGAGCGCATCCGCGTCGGCTCCGCCGCCGCTGTTGCCCCGGAACTTCTCGGCGACCGCGGCGTCGTCCATCGGCCGGCCGGAAGTGCCTCGGCTGCACGGAACCTCGCCGACGAGCCGGGTGGAGTCGTCGAGGGTGATGACCGCCCGGCCGGCGGCGTCGGCGGCCGGGCGGGCATCGGGTACGGGAACGACCTCGACGAGTCCGGCGGTGGCGGCCACGTCGGGTCTGACGATCGATTCCTCGGCATAGGTGTCGACCGTGACCGCTCCGTCGTGGACGAGTGCGGCGACGCTCCATGGCAGGTCGAACTTCGCGTCATAGACGCTGCGTGGGCTGCGGGTTCCGGTTCCGGGCCCGCAGACGATGTCCACGCTGTCGGGATGAACGTCGACGCTGATGGCGGCGACGCGCGACGCCGTCACCGCGACACCCGCCTGCGCCGCATCGGCCAGGACCTGCGCCACCGCATCGAGCGAGGCGTGCATGAGCTGACAGCTCGGGTACGGCTTGATACCGATACCGGCGCTCTCCCAACGAGTTCCGAGATCGGCGACGATCACGTCGGGATCGACGTCCCGGTCGGCGAGCGCCCGGTAGAGGCCGCGCCGGCCCTCCAGCACCGATTCGGGACCAGTGGCCCCGGCCAGGGCCAGGCGCGCGGCGAGGACACCGCTGAAACCCGCGTTCCCCGGGTGCAGGACCTTGGTGTTGGCCCCGGTGTCGAGGAACTCGAGCAACCCACCCGACGACGACGCCGCGATGCCGATCGCATCGGTGAGACGGTCGGCGTCGGCGCCGTACAGCAGGCCGGCGGCGACGGCACCGGCGAGCGGGCCGACGACGGCGGTCGCATGGAGTCCGCGCGCGTGGAAGCCGTGCGGTGCGGCCGCACCCAGTCGACAGGCGGTCTCCAGGCCGGCCACCAGCGCGGTCACCGTCCGCGCACCGGTCGCGCCGACTTCCTCGGCGACGGCCAGGACGGCCGGTGCCACGACCGTCGTCGGATGCACGAGCGCACCGGCATGCGTGTCGTCGAAGTCCAGGGCGTGCATCAGAACCCCGTTGGCGAAGGCCGCCGCGGGAGCGGAGATGGCCTCGGGGTCACCGAGCGGATGTGCCTGCGCCGGGCCGCCGAGCCCGCGGGCGACGGACAGTCCGGGGCCGCCCTGATCGAGTCGACGGGCGCCGATCGCATTGCCGATCCCGTCGAGGAGATGTCGCACCGCGGCCTGCCGAGTGACCTCGGGAATGTCGTCGATGTCGAGGCCCGCGGCCCATCGCGCAAGCCGGCGGGCGGTCACGGCGTGCCCTGTGCGATCGATCCGAAGGCGCCGGCCTCGACGAGACCGTTGACGTCGTCTGCGCTGTAGCCGAGCAGTTCCATCACCTCGTCGAAGTTCTCGTTGCGGCGCGGTGCCCGACGATACTCCGTGGGCTCGTTGCCGAAGCGCACCGGTGAGGTGACCTGACGGACCTCGCCCCACACCTCGTGTTCGGTGGTGGCGATGAGCCCGCGCGCCAGGGTGTGCTCCTCGGTCAACGCCTGCTCGACGTCGTTGATCGGCCCCGTCGGCACACCGGCCTCCGTCAGCAACGACACCCAGTGATCGACCGTCGCCTCGGCGAATCGCTTCTCCAGCAAGGGCAGCAGTTCGTCCTTGTGCTGACCGCGGGCGGCGAAGTCGGTGAACCGCGGGTCGTCGAGCAGCTCGGTGAGACCGATGGCCTCGGCCAGCCGCACCCAGAACTTCTCCTTGGCGCAGCCGACGACGAACCACCCGTCGGAGGCCTCGAAAGCCTGGAACGGCACCAGCGAGGGATGCGCGGAGTTCTTCGTGCGGCCCGGACGGTAGCCGGCGTTGAGGTGCCAGGCGGCCGGGTAGGTGAGCATCGAGATGGCGGTGTCGTAGAGCGAGACGTCGCAGTCGCCGCCGACCCCATCCCGCCGGGCGGCGTGCAGACCCGCCATCAGGCTGAGCGCGGCGACATAGCCGCCACAGAAATCGACAAGGGAGAGACCGGATTTGGTGGGCGGACCGTCGGGATCGCCGGTGAGGTCCATCCATCCGGCCAGGCCCTGCAGGATGTAGTCGTAACCGGGTTGCTTGGCCCGCGGACCGGTCATGCCGAACCCGGTCAGGCTGCAGCAGACGATGGCCGGGTTGAGGTGCTTGAGGTCGTCGTAGGTGATCTTGATCTTCGCCGGGACGTCGCCGCGCAGATTCGAATAGACCGCGTCGCTGGTGCGGACCAGATCTTCGAAGACCTTGCGTCCGCCGGGCGTTCCGAGGTCCAGCGACAGGCTGCGCTTGTTGCGGTTGAAGGTCTCGAAGAACAGGGAGTCCTCGCCCTTGTTGTAGGGCGGAACGTAGCGCCCGACGTCGCCGCCGGAGGTGGGTTCCTCGATCTTCAGCACGTCGGCACCGAGATCGGCCAGATGGACGCTGCCGAAGGGGCCGGCGCCGTACTGCTCGACGGCAATGATGCGGACGTCTTCGAGCGGCCTCATGAGCGCGCATCCTCGGTCTGTGCGGCGGCGGTGAGCTCGGTCAGCGAGGGCGCCTTGACTTCGGGGAAGTAGTTCTGTCCGATGCCGCTCTCGCGGGTCGCCACCATGACGGAGCGCTTCCAGGACACCACGACCTCGCCGTCCTGGTTGATCCCGCGGGTGACCATCGACACGATGCCGGCGTAGGGACGAGACTTGGACTGGCGCAGGTCGGTGCAGATGCTCTCGGCGTAGATCGTGTCGCCGACGTACACCGGATGCTGGAGTTTGACGTCGGTGAACTGGAGGTTGGCGACGGCGTTCTGACTCATGTCGATCACCGACAGGCCGAGCACCAACGCGATGGTCAGCCCCGAGTTAACGATCACCTTGCCGTCGGTGATGGGATTCGTCCGGGCGAGGTGCTCGTTGAAGTGGTTCTGATTGGTGTTCATCGACAGACAGGTGATCCACGCGTTGTCGGTGTCGGTGATCGTGCGGCCCATCGGGTGCTGATAGACGTCGCCCACGACGTAGTCCTCGAAGAAGCGTCCGAGTGTGGCGGGATGGGTGGTCAATGGTCCTCCTGAAGGGTGCGGCGTCGTCGTCGAGAAGCACACGCCGTGACGCGGCCCACCATAAACATCTGATCTTTAAGTCGTCAATACAACGGGAATGGGTTGTATCCACCGAGAATCTGCTCATGGGTTGCCGAAACATCCGATGTATTGCATCATTCTTCCGAGCGCAGCTATGGCTCAGATCACTCCCGTCACCGGATGGGGCGCACCGATCCGACGTCGGGGTGACGGCATGAGAAGAGGAAGCGAGTTTCGATGAAGCGAATCGGCGTGGATGTGGGCGGTACGTTCACCGACCTGGTCCTGTGGGACGACGACGGGACGGTGACGGTGCACAAGACGCCGTCGACCAACCACGATCCCTCGATCGGCACGATGGACGGGATCGAGGTGCTGGCGCAGCGTGCGGGCATCGACGTCGCCGACATCGAGATGTTCTTCCACGGGACCACCGTGGCCACCAACATCGTGCTCGAGCACAACGGCAGCGACGTCGGCATGATCACCACCGACGGGTTCCGCGACCTCCTGCACATCGCGCGTAAGAAGCGCCCCCTGAACTACTCCAACTACCAGGATCTGCCCTGGCAGAAGTGGCAGCTGGTCCCGCGCCGCAACCGGCGGACCGTCCCCGAGCGGATCGACGCCGCCGGTGACGTGCTGACGCCGCTCGACGAGGACGCCGTCCGCCGCGAGGTCGCACTTCTCCGCGAACGCGGGGTCGAGGCGATCGCCGTCGCCTTCCTGCACGCCTACCGCAACCCCACCCACGAGCAGCGGGTCCGCGAGATCATCGCCGAGGAGTACCCCGGCGTCTTCGTGTCGCTGTCCAGCGACGTCGCCAGCCAGTACCGCGAATACGAGCGCTTCTCGACCACCGCCCTCAACGCCTTCGTGGGACCCAAGACCTCCCGCTACATCGAGAACCTGGCCGGCAAGGCGAAGGCCGCGCAGGTCGGCGAGGACGTCCACCTGATGACCTCGGCCGGTGGTCTGGTGACCTCGCGCAGCGCCAGCGAGGTCCCCGTGTCGCTGCTGACCAGCGGCGTCGTCGCCGGTCTGCTCGGCGGCTGCTTCATCGGCCGGGCCTCGGGATACCCGAGCGTCATCACCCTCGACGTGGGCGGCACCTCGGCCGACATCGGTGTCGCACCCGACGGCAAGCTGCGCATGAAGCACCTCCTCGACACCCGGATCGGTGACTACCACGCGATGGTCCCGATGGCCGAGGTCGACACCATCGGCGCAGGCGGTGGCTCGATCGCCAGCATCGACGAGGGCGGCATGTTCCGCGTCGGACCACGCAGCGCGGGCGCCATGCCCGGACCCGCCTGCTACAACCGCGGCGGCACCGAACCCACCTCGACCGACGCCATGGTCGTCATGGGCTGGCTGGGCGCCGACAGCTTCCTGTCGGGAACCATGGAGGTCAAGCCGGAGCTGGCGACCGAGGCGGTCAAGACCCACATCGCCGACAAGCTCGGCGCCGATCTCGAGCATGCCGCGATGGGTATCTTCCAGATCCTCGCCCACTCGATGACCGAGGCCATCTCCCTGCACTCGGTGCGCAAAGGCTATGACCCGCGCGAGTTCTCGCTGGTCGCCGAGGGCGGCGCCGGACCGCTGTACGCGTGGCAGATCGCCGAGCACCTGGGCATTCCGCGCGTCATCGTCCCCGGCCATCCGGGCATCACGTCGGCGGTCGGCCTGCTGACCACCGACGTGCGCTACGAGGTCCCGACCACCGTGTGGACGTCGTCGGCCGAACCCGACCTCGAACTGCTGGCCCGCGAGATGGACCGGCTCTCCGAGCAGGCCGTCGCCCAGCTGCGGGCCGACGGCATCGCCGAGGACGACATCACCCTCGAGCGCAGCGTCGACTGCCGTTATGTCGGACAGGGTTACGAACTGCGCGTGCCCGCACCCGACGGCGAGATCACCGCCGAATGGGTCGAGCAGACCGCGGCCACCTTCCACGAGGTGCACGGCCGTACCTACTCGCAGCGTTTCGACGACAAGCCGGTACAGCTGGTCAACATCCGCGTGACCGGTGTCGGTGCCGTCGAGCACATCCGCATCGCCGAGATCGAGAAGGGCGGCGCCGACGCATCGGGCGCCATCAAGTCGACCACCCAGGCGCTGTTCTGGAAGAACGACTCCGCTGACCCCGAATGGGTCGAGACCCCCGTCTACGACCGCGCACTGTTCAAGGCGGGCAACACCTTCGAGGGCCCAGCCATCGTCCAGCAGTTCGACTCGACGACCATCGTCGGCATCGGACAGAAGGCCACGGTCGACGCCGTGGGCCACATCATCATCGAGAGGAGCGCCTGAGATGGCGAAGACCCTGATGCCCACCGACGGCGTTTCCCTTGCCGCCGAGGCCAATCGGACCTGGAACACCGTCGAGGTCGATCCGATCACCCTGCGCGTCATCGGTGGTGCGCTGAACTCGATGGCCAAGGAGATGGCCCAGGTCCTCTACCGCATGGCCTACTCGAGCCTGATCCGCGAGTCCGAGGACCTCGGCGCCGGCATCTTCGACGTCAACGGTCGCGAACTGTGCGAGTCGGATTCGACTCCGATGCACTGTGGTTCGATCCCGGCCTACATCCGCGGCGTCAACCGTAAGCTCGCCGGGACCTACAAGCCGGGTGACGTGATCCTGCACAATCACCCGTACCACGGCGCGGCGCACTCCCCCGACTACGGCGTGATCATCCCGATCTTCTGGGAGGGCGAGCACATCGGGTTCGCCGGGTGTACCGGTCACGTCTCCGACATCGGCGGCAACTTCCCCGGCCTGTGCATGGACGTCGTCGACGTCTGGGCCGAGGGCAAGCTGATGGACTCCATGAAGATCTACGACGGCGGCGTCCGCAACGACATGCTGATCCAGCACATCCTGGACAACGTGCGCACACCGGAGCAGAACCGCGGCGATCTCGAGGCCCTGATCGCCTGCTCTCGCATCGGCGAGAAGCGGTTCGTCGAACTGCTCGAGAAGTACGGTCTCGACGTCGTGATGAGCGCCGCCGACCGGTGGATGGACTACTCGGAGGAGATGCTGCGCAGCCGCATCCGGGCGATCCCCAACGGCAGCTACGAAGCACCGATCGGCTACCTCGACGACGACGGCAAGAATCGCGGTGTCCCGCTGAAGGTCGCGGTCCGCGTGCAGGTGGAGGACGAGGACGTCCTCATCGACCTCACCGGCTCGAACGATCAGGTGCCCACGGCGTTCAACGTGCCCTTCGAGGGTTCGGTGCTTCCCGTCGCGGTGAGCGCGATCCGCACCATCCTCCTCGATGAGTACCTCACCGAGGAGTTCGTCCCGCAGAACGACGGGTGCTTCCGTCCGGTGCGTGCCTACGCACCCGAGGGGACGATCTTCAACCCGGATTTCCCGGCGTCGTGTTTTGCCCGGTTCTCTCAGGTCAACCGGATCTTCGACTCGATCAACCTGGCGCTCGCGCCGGTGCTGCCCGAGCGGGCGATCGCCGGTTCGTCGGCGGCGCTGTGTGCCATCGCCTATTCGGGTCTGGCCGAGGACGGCGAATCGTACTGGGTCTACATCGAGATCAACGAGGGTTCCTACGGTGCGCGCAACGGCAAGGACGGCATGGACGCCGTCGACGCCCTGATGGCCAACACCCGCAACAACCCGATCGAGGAACTCGAGCTCAATCACGCCATGCGCGCCGAGCGTTACGAACTGCGCGACGAGTCGCCGGCTCCCGGTCAGTGGCGCGGAGGCATCGGCAGTGTGCGCACCTGGTACATGGAGACCGACACCTTCCTCGGCTCGGAGGCCGACAACCGCACCGACCCGCCCGCGGGTGCGCTCGGCGGCGGCGACGGCGCCTCCGGATCGTTCATCCGCAATCCCGGCACACCGGAAGAAGAGGTGCTCTTCTCGAAGGTCACCCAGGAGGTCATCCACGCGGGTGACCGCCTGGAGATCCGGATGCCGTCGGGTGGAGGTTTCGGCGACCCGTTCCGGCGCGACCCGTTCGCCGTGCTGTCCGACGTGTGGGACGAGTACCTGACCGCCGAGGAGGCGCGCCAGGACTACGGTGTGGTCGTGAACACCGACAACTGGACCGTCGACGAGGCTGCCACCGAGGCCCTGCGCTCGTCGCGGGTGGCGTCCTGACCAGTGATCTCGGAGGGGCCGGCGATGCCAGCGCCGGGAGCGAAGCGAGCGGGCTGAGTGTCGCTGTCGCCGGCCCCTCCGGCATCTCCGGGAGTCCCTCTGCCGAGGCGGTTTCCGTCGCCGAGCGCTTGAACACGGTCATCAGCTGGGTGCCCGGCGAACTGGGCGTCGATCCATCCGGGGCCCGGGGTCCCCTGGCGGGTGTCCGCGTGGGCGTGAAGGACAACATCGAGGTCGGTGGGGTGCGCTCCACCTGTGGATCGGAGTTCTTCGCCGACCGCGTGGCGGCGGACGACGCGGCATGTGTCGACGCCCTGAAACGCGCCGGGGCGGTGATCACCTCCACGCTGAACCTCGCCGAGTTCGCCGTCGGCGTCACGAGCCAGAACTCGGCATCGGGCGGTCCGGTGAATCCCTGGAACGCCCGCCGTGTGCCCGGCGGCTCGAGCGGCGGGTCAGGTGTCGCCGTCGCCGCGGGGCTCGTCGACGTGGCACTCGGCACCGACACCGGCGGTTCGATCCGGTTGCCCGCCGCGTGCTGTGGGGTGACCGGTCTGCGCCCGTCCATCGGCCTGCTGGACATGTCCGGGATCTTCCCCGTGAGTGCGGACTTCGACACCGTCGGACCGCTGGCCCGCACGGCCACCCGGGTGCGCGAGACGTTCGCGGTGCTCGCCGGTTCGGACCCGGCACCTCCGGACACCGGTCCCCTCAGAGTTGCGGTCCCGTGGCCGTTCGTCACCGGCGACGTCGATCCCGCCATCACCGACGCCGTCACCGAAACCGTCGAACTCCTCCGGAGAGTGGGTCACCGTGTCGTGGAATGTCCGGTGCCGCACAGCGAGTCGGCGCAGGATGTGGTCTACACCCTGATCTACTCGGACCTGGCGCGCACCCACGCCGAGCGGCTGCGGGACGAGCCGTCCCGGTTCCAGCCGGCGACCCGGGAGCGAATCCAATTGGGGCTGAGCATCTCCGACGCACAGCGAGACGCTGCGGTGCGACAGCGGGACGTCTTCCGGTCGGCGATGGCCGACATGTTCCGCAACGTGGACGTGGTGCTCACGCCGGCGATGCCGGTGGACGTACCGGAGCTCGGCGTCGGGGAGGCCGTGGTGGCGCAGGCCCGCCGGATGGGACAGCTGACGTATCCGTGGTCGTTGCACGACGGCCCGACACTGGCGCTGCCGGTCGGCGTGCATCCGTCCGGAATGCCCATCGGTGCACAGCTGACGGCGGCGCGTCTTCACGAGGGGACGCTCCTCGCGCTGGCCGAGCAGGTGCAGGAGCACAGCGAATGGCATCTCCGACGCCCACCGGTCCGCGTCAGTTCTGACGTCTGAGCAGATCCATCTGCTTGTAGACGTCGCCGAGGTGGTCGAGGTGCCGGCGCATGAGGGTCATCGCCGTCATCGAGTCCCGGCGCTCGACCGCCTCGAGGATCGCACGGTGATCTTCGTCGACGCACTGCCAGAACCCCTCCGGTGCGGCGTCGCGACTGAAGCGGCTGCCGATGACCCGGAACACCGGGACGGTGATGAGATCGAGGAGCGGGTTGTCCGCCGCGCGCAGCAGGATGCGGTGAAACTCCTGGTTGTTGGCGTAGACCTCGGGACCGATGCCGGAGGATGGGTCGAAGATGGTGTCGCGCAACTCTTCCAGGTGAGCGTCGGTGTGCCGGTAGGCGGCGACGCCAGCCGCGGGGACCTCGGTGAGCTGACGAACCTCCATGAGTTGGTCGACGGTCACCCCCTCGGCGGCGGCGAGCAGGGTGACCCCGGCTTCGAGATGGGCGCTGAGCTGGCCGATGTCGGGGGTGGCGACGAACGTCCCGCCGGTGACCCCGCGCGTGGTGTGGACCAGGTTCTCGCTCGCGAGCGTCCGGATGGCCTCGCGTACGGTGCTCTGCCCCACGCCGAACTCGGCCCGGAGTTCGGTGTCCGGTGGGAGACGGGTGCCCGGGGTCAGTTCGCCGGCGAGGATCCGTACACGCAGCGCGTCGGCGACGACCTCGTACGCGGGACGCTTGCCGGACTTATTCGCCTCTGTCACAACATGTTCCGATCTCAGTGGGTTTGTCCCAAACTACCAGATCATCCACACATCGACGCCTACCGACAGACCCGAGCTCGGGCTGCGCAGTCTCTGCAGGACCTCGTCGACAGTCGTCCCTGGGACGATTCGATGTGGACTACCTTTGTCACTTCGTCGCGGTCCGACCGACTCTAGGCATCAGCTGCACGAAGGCGTGGCATGGAAGAGTGATGACAACGATCGCACACGCCGCAATTCGTGTGCACATCTTGGGAATCACATTGCAGTCGGACGTCTCCGAGCATCGGCTCCTGGAGGAACTGCGTCGCCGCGGTTACCGCGTGCAGCCAAGCGATCTACGCCTGGCGCTCGACGACATCGTCAGACGAGGCCTGATCGAGCGGCACGACACAATGCGGAGATGCCGAAATCGTCGCACCTACGAGGCGACACCGGCCGGTCGCATGGCGTGGGCCGACGAGTGCCGTGCCTTGAGCAAATTCACCCACGAAGTGTTCGGGACCCAGCTACCGCCGCTGCCGGCGCAAGTCGGTCTCGACGACTCGCAGGCGTGGTCATCCGCACCCCGTCGACAGAACGGTGAGACAAAGACCTCTCGGGCGACCGGTCAACGCGCGTTCTAGGCTCGGTCCGGCTCTGAGTTCGCCGTCTTGCGCGACCTGGTCAGCAGCCACCATCCCAACGCTGTGACGATGACAGCTCTTCCGCCAGTCGCGATGGCGTGCAACATGGCGTCTGCAGTAGTGGCGGGCCGGTCGACCACCTCACCGTCCGGAGCCAGCCAGATCTCTCGTGTTCCACCGACACGGTCTTGTCGCTCACGCCCAACTGCTGCCGTGATCTGGCGACCGTCGCGTTCTGACCACACGACGAATGATGTGTCGTTGTCCTGCTTCGGAGTGCCGACCACTTTCGCGGTCACCTCATGCCGTGGAGGCTGGTTCTCAACGACAACCTTGTTTCGGGCGTAGGCGTCACTACCCATGGTCAGTGCGACCAACACTCCCAGCAGACCCATCAACGAGACGACGGCCAGCAGCACGCTTTCGAGACGGTCGGCCGAACGCACCAGCTCGTTCGATGACACATGCATGACCCGCCAGCTGTGCAACTCGCGAGACAAGAACCGCAACATGGCTCGCCTCCAAACCGGGAGTTCTGACTACGGTGCCCGGCCCACTCACAACCAAGCCTCCCCTGGAGTCAACATGGCGGCGCGAACCCAGAAAAGGGACTTACGTAGTACGAGAAGGGCATCAAGTACAACGACGGCGGCGACAGCAGGACGAGCGACGACGGTGGCCGCGCTGCCTCGGGCGGTGGGGTCACCGGCCCGCATCCAGTGACTGCCGACACTGCCGCTGCGCCTCGTCCAACCGAGCGGGACCGGTCTGCTGTAAGAAGTACCGGTGCCAGAAATGCGTCCCCGTCCACGAGCCGGATCCGTCTGTTCCGGCTTCGTCGGCGCAGGTGCCGGGTGATGCGCGTCATCGTGGTCGGGGCCGGCGCCGCCGGCTCGCTCGTCGTGTTCCACCTGGCTCGACTGCTGGCCGCGGACGAACGGACAGACACACTCGAGGTCGTGGTCATCGACGCGGTCGACCAGGTCGCCGGGCCGGCCTTCGGCACCACGGATCCTGCCCACCTCCTGAACGTCCCCGCATCGGGGATGTCGGTGGACCCGGACGAGCGGTTCGACTTCGTGGACTGGTGCCGGTCGGAGGGGCTGGTCGCCGGCGAACAGGCGCACTACTTCTTCGCCCCGCGGGCGCAGTGGGCCCGCTACCTCCGATCCCGGCTGGCGGAGGCCTGCGAACGCGCCGGAGACCGGCTGAGTGTCCGGCACCTGCGTGACGACGCCACCACCGTCACCGCCGTGGGTGACGGCGTTCGCGTGGAGACGGCGGGCGGGACAGTCGTCGACGGGGACCGCCTGGTGCTCGCGACCGGACTTCCCGGCGTGGGCGACGACTGGGCGCCGTGCGACCTGAGTGAACAACCTCGATACATCGCCGACCCGTGGCTGCCCGACGCCCTCGAACCGGTGCTGGCCGACGACGGGGACGTCCTGGTGGTCGGTACCGGCCTCACCATGGTCGACGTGGCGATCAGCCTGCTGAAGTCCGGCGACGACCGACGCGTGGAAGCCATCTCGCGCGGGGGTCGATTGCCTCGACGTCATGCCGACACGTACCTCGGCGAGGTCGTCCCCGACACCTCGACGTGGGGCGACAGCCTGGACGAGATCCGGGCCGCGGTCGCCACCCATGTCGCGAGAGTCGAACGCCTGCTGGGGAACTGGCGACCCGGCGTCGACGGTGTGCGCTACCGGATCGCCGAATTGTGGAGGCGGCTCGACGAGACGGACCGCCGCACCTTCGTCCGCGACCTCGCCGGGGACTGGGGTGTGCGTCGTCATCGGATGCCGCCGTCGAGCGGTGCGCTGATCGACGAGGCCCGACGGACGGGCCGTCTCGTCGTGCGCTCGGGGCGGATCACCCGAGTCGACGCGGTCCCGGACGGCCTGGTCGTCGCGACCGGCGAGGACGAGCGCACCTATGCCTGGATCGTGAACTGCACCGGCCCGCAGACGGATCTGCGACGACTCGGCAATCCCGTCCTCGACTCGATGTTCGACGCCGGACTGGCGACGACCGACCCGCTCGGTCTGGGTCTGGTCACCGACGACGGTCGTGTCCTCGACGCCGCCGGCCGTCCGGGCCCGATCTGGACACTGGGATCGCTGCGCCGCGGTGAACTCTGGGAGTCCACCGCCATACCCGAGATCCGCACGCAAGCAGAGGAATTGGCCGCGTCGCTCATCGGTGACACCTGAGGTCACCGATGAGCGACGGGTTGCTCGGGTCAGCTCGTCAGGTCGCGCTGACGAGTACCGCCGTGCCGAGCCAGACCAGCGCGGCCACCTTGATGACCTCGACGCCGACATAGACGAGATGCGCTGAGCTACGCGGACCGTCGTGTCCGGCCAGCACGGCGTCGGACCGCTTGGTGAGGGCCGGCCGGACCGCGATGAGCTGGACGACCAACGCGGCGACCGCAACCCCGGTGGCAGTCGGTATGGCCGCTCCCGGCCAGGAACCGAGTACGACGGCGACCAGGATGGCGACCGCCCAGACGAGCTCCGCGGCGTTGAGAGCACGGAAGACCAGCCGGCCGATCCCGAGACCGATGGGCAGGGTCACGCCGGGCGCCCGGAACTTCAGCGGTGCCTCCAGGAAAGAGATCGCGACGACCATGCCGAGCCACACGAAGGTGAGCGCGGTGACCACCGCCGCGGCGGTGCTCATCGGGCACCCGATCGCAGGAGTTCCGGACCGAAGGTCTCGTAGTGGATCCGACTCTCCGCGATGTCGCGGCCGAGGAACTCCTCACGCATCGAGGACAGGAATCCGGTGGGGCCACAGAGCATCACATTCGATTCGGGGTGCACCTCGACATTGTCCAGCGACATCTGCCCGACCCGGACCGAGTCGGAGACGATGTGCGGCGAGGTGTTCTCATACCACTGGATGAGTCGACCGGTCGGCAGCGAGTCCACCAGTGCGGCAAGCATTCCGCGGTGCGGCTGACGGTCGCGGGAACGATCGGCGTGCAGGACCGTCACCGGACGGGCGTCGCCCTTCTCCGACAGTGCGGTCAGCAGGCCGATCACCGGCGTGCAACCGATGCCGGCCGAGGCCAGCAGCAGCGGGGCGTCGTCGTCGGGCAGGACGAGATCGCCGAAGGGAGTGCTGACTCGCAGGATGTCGCCTTCGAAGACGTTCTCGTGCAGGTGGGCCGAGACCTCGCCGGCGAGTTTGACGCTGAAGCGCCACTGGGTGTCGACGGGAGACCCCGTCAGGCTGTACTGGCGGATCTGCTGGGCGCCGTCACTCAGCGGGACCTGCACCGAGATGTACTGACCGGGACGGAATCCCGGGAGACCGCCGTCGACAGCGGCGACCGTGAGAGCGATCGTGTCGGGCGAGACCTGGACGCGGTCGGTGACCCGGACCTCGCGCCACACCTGGCCGGGCTCGACACCCGCAGCGGCATACAGGTCGGATTCGGAGGCGATGAGCAGATCCGCCATGTCCCAGTACAACTGGTCCCACGCGTCGGCCACCTCCGGCGTGACGGCACCGCCGAGGACCTCGACGATGGCCGCGAACAGGTGCTGGTGGACGACCTTGTACTGATCGGCGGTGACACCCAGCGAGGCGTGCTTGTGCGCGATCCGGTCCAGGATGAACCGCTGGCGTCGAACATCGGGTTCGAGCTGGAGACGCGCGAAGGCGGCGACCGAACCGGCGAGGGCCTGCGGCTGTTCACCGCTCTTCTGGTGGGTGCGGTTGAACAGGTTGTCCAGCAGGTTCGGATGTGCGTCGAACAGTCCGCGATAGAACCGCGGGGTGATCTCGGGGAGAGCTCCCTCGACTGCGGGCAGGGTCGCTGCGAGAGTGGCGCGTTGGGTGTCGGACAGCATGAGAACTCCTCTGTTCACTTGCTCACTGGGTGAGAGTCTCCGGCCTCCGGCCGGAAGTCGTTGTCACCGTTGGGCGGCCGCGTCGACAACGACAGCAGCACCGCGGTGGTCGGCTCGCCGGCGAGATCGGCGACGGTTTCGGAATCGAGGCTGTCGTAGAACGCGGCGGCTGCCCGGGCGAGCGCACCCCGGAGATGGCACCCGCGGCGCAGCGGGCACGGCTGCGGGCCTTCGCAATCGACGACCTCCCCGTCACCTTCGAGGGATCGCGCGAGCCAGCCCACGCGCGCTTCGCGACCGAGGTCGGTGATCGTCAGACCCCCGGCCCGGCCACGGCGCGCATGGACGACACCCATCTCCGACAGCCTGCCGACGACTTTGGCGACATGCGTGTACGGGACGGCGAGCTCCGCCGCGAGATCCTTTGTGGTGAGAGATGGTGCAGCCGAGGACTGTTCACCGGCGACGGCGAGTCGCATCACGACCCGGAGGCCGATGTCGGTGAAGCGTGTCAGCTGCATGCGGCAAGTCAAACATAAATTGGCATCACCGATACCAATTTATGTGACGTGTTCTCTATCACTCGGCGATCGACGTGCGACCGTCCTCACAGGTTTCCCCAGGGTCTGAGCGCGCCGAATCATGGTGCGCGCATTGTCGATCGCGGCACAGCCGGGGTCGTTGTTGAAGTACACGTAGACGTCGCACTCAGCGTCGAAGCTGTCGCGCAAACGGCGCAGCCAGGTGTCGATCGCACGGACGCCGTAGCTCATCGGCCGTGTGGCGGTGCCATCGTGCATGCGCAGGTATCCGAAGTCGGCGGTCCGCCACAGCGGGGTGAGGATCCGACTACGGCGATCGGCCCAGCACAGCGCGGCGTTGTGCCGTTCGAGGACCTCACGTACCTCGTCGGTCCACCAGGACTCGTGACGCGGCTCCACGGCGATCTGGACACTGTCCGGGAAGAGCTTCAGGGTGTCGGCGAGGGCGTCGGGCTCTGCCCGGAGGTTGGGCGGCAGCTGCAACAGCACAGGTCCCAGCTTCGTCCCGAGACCGGCGGCACGGTCGAGAAAGCGTTCGACCGGTTCGGCCGGCTCCTTCAGCCGCTTCACATGCGTGAGATAGCGGCTCATCTTCGCCGCCATCCGGAAGTCTGCGGGAACCGCGTCGGCCCAGTGCTCGAACGCCGTCTTCTCGGGCAGCCGGTAGAAGGTGTTGTTCACCTCCGCCGTGGTGAACCGTTCCGCGTAGTAGTTCAGCCACAGCCGCTGCGGGAGCTTCTCGGGATAGAACGCGCCGCGCCAGTCCTTGTACTGCCAGCCGGAGGTACCGATGTGGAGCATGCTGCTCACCTCTGGCCGCGTGCCGACGCGGTCGGCTCGACACGATCGTCCGATGGCCGCACGCCCGTGGTGGGGATCACCACGATCGGGTACCCGCTTTCGGCATGTGCCAATCGCCGCCGGCAAGGCTCCGCCGGCAGAGTGGTTCCTCGATCGTGGTTATTTCCGTTGACAGAGTCGCATCGGGACGCGAGCATCTGGTTCATGCATCCGTTCGTGTCGTCGCCCGCTGGGCGTGAGGAGGTCGTCGGCGTCGTGCGCGCCGACGGTTGAGTGACCTGCCCCGACCGGCGCGAGTACCGCATCCGCGGACCGCGCCGGTCGACGCGTGCCCTCATTCCCTTCACGACACCCGAGGTGTTTTTCCTTCATGCATGCTCTGACCGAGTCCGAGATCCGCTCTTCCCTCGTCAATGCGACCGTCCGCGAACGCAAATCACTCATCCTGCCGCCCGATTTCACGGAAACGAATTGGGAGCGGACGGATTTCGTCGGCTGGCGAGATCCGAAGCAGCCGGTGGTCGGCTACGTCGTCATCCCGACCGACGTCGAGCCGGTCGGCGTCATGCTCCGGCTGGGCGGACGCCAGCCGCGCAAACGCCCGCTGTGTTCGTTCTGCGAGGACGTCCTCCTGCCCAACGACGTCGCTTTTTTCAGCGCCAAGCTCGCCGGTGCCGCCGGACGCAAGGGCGACACCATCGGCACCTTGATCTGCTCGAACTTCGAGTGCTCGAAGAACGTCCGGATGAAGCCGCCACCGATGTTGGGCGGCCATGACCCGGAAGCCGTCCGGCAGCAGCGAATCGAGTCGCTGCGAACACGCCTCTCCGGCTTCGCCGGTCGCGTGCTCGGCACGTCTGCGTGAACGACGACCCGCGAGTCTGAATGACGTCGAGGACCCCGCTCCGCGATTGCGGAACGGGGTCCTCGATGTGAGAGGTCAAGCGGTCTGGAGAAGCTACTTCTTCTTCGGCGGAGCGTTGAGCAACTGGATGAAGGGCTGGGCGTTGGCGATGGCCGATCCGAGTCCGCCGACAGCGGTTCCGCCCAGCGAGGCAGCCGAACCCAGCAGGATCGCGCCGCCGATGCAACCGGCGAGGGGGCCGGCTCCGAAGAGCAGGGCCACCGGCGCGGAAACAACACCCGCAGCCACGGCGCCGAGCAGACAGCCACCGACCAGGCCCGTCGCCGCGCCGAGGAAGCCTCCCACACTCGCGGTCAGGCCGATGTTGTCCTTCACGCCGGCGACAGCGGCCTGCAGGTCGACATTGTGACGAACCGGCTGCAGCCGGGCGGCCAGCGGCGAGGTGTTCACCGTCAGCGTGGCCGACCGGCCGTGCACGTAGGCATTCACGGGATGGGTGAAGTCGTCGACGGCCAGGGTCAGCGGGATCGATTCCACGTTGTGTCCGTTGCGGTCGCGAAGGACGAGCTGATTACCGGACTTGACGAATGAACCGGTGTCGGTGGAGACGACTACGCTCGAGTCGTGCCGAGCCACGTTCCATTGGGTACTGACCGGGCCTGCGGTGTCGGCGTAGGCGGTACCGGTAGCCACACCCATGGACGCGATGACCATTGCCGCCGTGGCAAGGATTCTGTTGAACTTCATCGAGTTCGCTTTCTCTTTGTGCCCCAGCACTTCCGGGGCCACCTTCGGACCGCATGACCATAGGGGCCCCGGACAACCAGGCTGGCGTCCGGCAGCCGGCCAGTAGGTGAACAACAGGAGAAAAGCGGTGCAGAAAACGGCAAACAATACCAATCGGGCGACTCCGTGTGGGTCGCGCGCCGGTGACACCGGACATCCGGGTCCCAGATCCTGCCGCGCCGAGCTTCAGCGAGTGATCACGCGGTCTGTTCCGACGGCGGGACCGGCACCGTCACGTCCGTGGTGGGGTCGGTTCCCCCAGTCGGCGCGACGAGGTCGCCACGCCGCTCGGCCACCGAGCCGCGCAGCCGTCGGGTCACCTGTCGCAGCGCCCATGCGGGCGACGGCTGTCCGGCGAGCGTCGTCACCGTGCGATCGGTCGCCGGACGGCCGGCGAGCCGGTTCGCGAGCCAGGACACGGCCATCGGGCCGGACAGCGGCAGCAGCGAGATGTGCTCGCTGAGCTGATCCCGGACATATGTGACGGGCACCCCCTGCTCGCGGTAGCGGGCGACCTGCCGGTCGACGTCGGCGACAGCGATGATCGGATCGCGCACCGCCTGCACGACGAGCAACGGGATGTCGGGGCGATGGGTGCCGAGCTGCACGTCGCTCATCATCTCGACGATCTCGCGCTGAGCCAGGACGTCGGCGAGCGGGATGTCGAGGTATCGGTCGATGTCGTGGTTGCGGAACCGGCGCACCGCGTGCAGCGTCGGCATCTCGGCGATCTCGTCGAGATGCCGACGCCCGGACGGGGTCGCGTGCTGCAGGATCACCTGGTCGAGCTGTGGATACACCCGGCGCAGACCGGCGATCACCATGACGGGCAGACCGGCATGCAGGCTCCCGTTGAGTCGCAGTAGCGCCGAGGCCATGTCACCGACCGGTGATCCGAGGACGGCGCCGACCAGCCGGAGTTCCGGCGCGTACTCCGGCGCCATCTCCGCAGCCCATGACGTCGCCATACCGCCACCGGAGTAACCCCACAAGCCGACCGGGGTGTCGTGTGAGAGTTCATGATGGGTGAAGGCCAGCGCTGCGCGGATGCCGTCGAGGGTGCGATAACCGGGCTCTCGTGGAGCACCCCAGGCGCCGAGCATGCCCTCGTGGTCGGGGATGGAAACCGCCCAGCCCTTCGCGAGCGCGCGACGCACCACGAGGAATTCGAAGGGTGCGATGGCGTGCCCCGCCCGGGCACCCTTTCGCAGCGCGTACGACGGGAAACTCTGCGAGGTGACGGCATCGATCGCGCACTGGAACGACAGCAGCTGGAATTTTGCCTCGCCGGCTCGTCTCCGCGGCAGCACGACCGTGGTGGCAGCCACCCCGGCGACGCCACGGAGGTCCGTCGACCGATACAGCAGTTGCCAGGCATCGGTGCGGTGCTGGGAGGCCCAGTAGTCCTTGAGCTCGACCTGCCGGCACCGGATGATGTCTCCCGGGGCCAGGGCGGCCACATCGGCCGGCTCGTCGTAGAACGGATCGTGCACAGGAAGCAGCACGTCGGCAGGCTCGTGCTGTCCTCGATGAACACCGGCGGTCATCGTCAAACCTCATCTCCGGGACGCCTCCGCGCCCTGTACCGGATACTCAACGGATTCCGCGTTCACGGCATTCCGGGCGACGCCCCCTCTCTCCACGATGGCACGTCGTGGTCTTCCCGTGGTTCGTCTGGAAGGAGAAACAGCGAGGATGACCGAATCGATCGACGAACGCCGTCGTGCGGAGCTGAGGCGGATCGCCCGCGAGGACTTCGGCTGGACCACGCTGCGACCCGGGCTGATCGAGGCGATGGAGCCGCTTCTCGACAGCCGCGACGTGCTTGCGGCGATGCGCACCGGATACGGGAAGTCGGCGATCTATCAGGTGGCCGGCGCCATGCTCGACGGGATCACCCTCGTCATCTCCCCGTTGATCGCGCTGCAGCACGACCAGGTGGCCGGGATCTCCGCCGCCGACGACGCACCGATCGCCGTCGCCCTCAACTCCGCGCTCGGTCCGCGGGCACTGACCCGTGCGTGGGACCTCGTCACCGCCGGGGGCGCCGAGTACGTGTTCGCCGCACCCGAACAGCTGGCGAAGACCGAGGTGGTCGACCGTCTCCGCGACGCGGGCGTCTCGCTGGTCGTGGTCGACGAGGCACACTGCATCGCCGCGTGGGGCCACGACTTCCGCCCCGATTATCTGCGTCTGGGTGCGACGATCGCCGGCCTGGCGGCGTCGCCGAGGTCGCCTCGGCCACCGGTCCTGGCCCTGACCGCAACCGCGTCGCCACCGGTCCGCGACGAGATCATCACCGAACTGCGCATGCGGGAACCGGTCGTAGTCGCGACCGGCTTCGACCGTCCGAACATCCGGCTCGAGGTACGACGCGCCGCCCACGCCACGGACAAGCGGCGCGCACTGATCGCTCGTGTCACCGAACTCGACGGATGCGGCCTGGTCTACGTCTCCACTCACCGGGCGGCGATCGAGTACGCGTCGGCATTGCGGGGGCGCGGGATCCGCGCCGCCGGATACCACGGGGGCCTGCGTGCGGTCGACCGGTCGCAGGTGCATGGCGACTTCCGTGCCGGCGAGGTCGACGTGGTGGTGGCGACGTCGGCGTTCGGGATGGGCATCGACAAACACGACATCCGGTTCGTCGTCCACGAGTCGGTGCCCGATTCGCTGGACGACTACTACCAGGAGATCGGTCGTGCGGGCCGCGACGGCGACCCGGCCCTGGCCCTACTGTTCTATCGGCCCGAGGATCTGGCCCTGCGGCGGTTCTTCGCCGGTCGGCATCCCGTGGAGAACGTACTCCGCCGCGTGTTCGCGGCGCTGCCCCCGCAGGGTGAGCCGATCCCGCTGCGTGACCTGGGTCGGCGACTGGACCTCCGGACACGCACCCTGATCAACTCGCTGAACCTTCTCGAGCAGGCCGGCGCGGTGCTGTCCGGACCCGACGGATACCGAGTCGGTCAGACGACGGCGGATGACGCGGTCGCCGGAGCGGTGCACGCCGCCGACGTCGGGGCCCGGATGGACACGTCCCGCGTGGAGATGATGCGCGGCTACGCCGAGACCGCCGACTGCCGACGCCGCTTCCTGCTCGGCTACTTCGGCGAACACCGTGTGGGTGCCTGCGGCAACTGCGACAACTGCCTGACGGGAGCGGCCCCACCCTCGGCGATCCTCGACGCCGACGTACCGTTCCCACTCAATCACCGTGTGCGGCACGAAGACTGGGGAGAGGGCGAGGTGGTCCGCGTCGAACCGGATCGAGTGACCGTGCTCTTCGACGAGCAGGGTTACCGCACGCTGTCGCTCGACGCCGTGAAGCGGTCGCAGGTGCTACGTGTCGTCGGAGAGCAGTGAGCGGGAACCGCGACACCACCGGCCCGAAACAAGAAGGCCGGTCATGACTTCGGTCTCCATTCCTCGTCCGCCAGTGGCGCCTCGTTCAGCTGGCTTCGCCGGTTGCGCCAGTCAGGCAGTTCCACGTCCATGAGAGCAACGAATCGCTGTCCGTGCCCTCGTTCCAGATAGTGGGTCATCTCATGAACGACGATGTACTCCAGGCATTCTGGTTGCTTCTTGGCCAGCTCGACATTGAACCATATGTGGCGCGTTTCTCGATTGCAGGAGCCCCATTTGGTCTTCATCTTTCGCACACTCCATTTGGGGACAGAAAGTCCTAGTCGCTGTTCCCACGTTTCGATGAGAGGGGGCAGCGCATGCCGAAGTTGCTGCCGGTACCACTGGTCAAGTAGCTGGCGATGCCGCTCCGGTGACATCTCGCCGTGGGTGTAGAGCAACAACCGACCGCCGCTGACTTCGAAGTGCGGCCGGCCAGGGCGCTCGATCAAGGCGAGGCGCAGCCGGCGTCCCCACACGTAGTGCGATTCACCGGTTGTCATTTCCCGCTCAGACTGACGGGGTGCGTTCCGGAGTTGATCTCGCTGCGTACGAATCCATGCGTACCGTTGCAGAACAGCCAGTCTGACCTGGTCCTCGGTAAGAGTTGGAGGCGCGGCCACACGGACCCGTCCGAGCGGTGGTTCGACTGCGATGTGCAGATTCTTGACGTCTTTGAACTCGACGTCGACCTCAATGTCGCGGACGGTGAGGTACCCAGTCGAGGCGGTGGGGTCTGGCGAATGGTCAGTGGTACTCATCGTGAGCCTTCACCACTGCCATGAGTTCGTCGAATTCATCGTCGCCGAAGTCGGCTGGCAGTTCGGCTCTGATCGCGTTCCGTACAAGTCGCTGCTTGAGTTTGCTGTCGATCCAGTGGTGCGGTTTGACCTCACGGATGACGATGTCGATTCGTTTGGCGAGAGGCTCGTCGCCGAGGTTGTCGATCAGCGCCCGTAGTCCCGTGTGGATCGGACTCTCGCGCTCGGGTCGTGCCTTGCGTGCGAGTTCGATGAGTTCGGCGAGGTAGTTCTCATAGTCGATCGCTTCTTTCCGCCGCCGTTCGATGAGTGCGGTGAGGAGGTCACTGACGTGGTCGTAGTACTTGGGGTTCATCATGCGTTCGTCGGTGAGGATCTTGCGCACGTTGTTGACGATCGTCTCCGACACAGCCTGCGGATTGCTTCTGACGCCGGCTGGGAGGAGGCCGAGAACATCGGGGCCGAGTTCGACGATGAGTTCGATGAGTCCTTTGTCCTCAAAGGTGGCGACAACCCTGGATGTGTCTGCCTGGATGTAGGTATCTAGGAGGTAGCGCATTCCAGCTTCATATTGTTTGAAGTCGACGTTCTCGCCGGCACCGAGTTTGACCTCGGTGCGGATGCTGATGTAGTCGGCGACTTCTGTCTTGATCTGCGCTGCTTGGGATTTCGTGTACCCAGCCTCGGTCATGTCGCTGGCGATGTTCGCGTAAGCGCTGGTGACCGCCGACACTGCTTTGTAGAGCATGACCCGCTTGGGTTCGTTGTCCTTGAGTTGCTTCGTGTCGCCTTCATCCTTGGCGCAGAAGTACTGTTGGTACGCGTAGGTGTCCTTGGGCGGCTTAACGGGTTCGACGAGTGCTCGGATCTGCTCGAGTGCCTCGTCGAGATCTTCGCGCGCCTTCTTGATGCGATCGGTGAGGAGTCCCTCGATGTCGTCCTTCTCGTAGCCGTCGAGTGCTTCGGCAGTGTAGTCGTGGATAGCTGATTCCAGTGATTTGAACAGATCACGGTAGTCGACGATGTAGCCGTAGTCCTTATCGTCCCCGTCGAGTCTGTTGACGCGGCAGATCGCCTGGAACAGGCCGTGGTTTTGCATCTTCTTGTCGATGTAGAGGTAGGTGGCCGACGGGGCGTCGAACCCGGTGAGTAGCTTGTCGACGACGATGAGCAGTTTCATCTGGCCGGGGTTGTCGACGAATTGTCGTTTGACCTCGCGTTCGAACTGCTCGACTTTGCTCATGGCTTTGTCGGCGGGTTCGTTGAAGTAGTCGGCGAGCATGCGCCGGTAGATCTCGTACTGCCGGAGCTTCTCGGTCTTCCCCTCCCCCGAGCGTTCTTTCGCGATGTCACTGGTGTTGGGGACGTAGCTGGTGACGATGGCGCACTTGCCTTGGAAACCAGCGTTGCAGAACAGTTCGTAGAGTCGGCATGCCTGGTAAATGCTTTCCCCGACGAGCATGGCGTTGCCCCGTGAGGTCTTGAGGCGCGGTTTGAGTTCCATGTCGAGGAGGATGTCGTTGACGATCTGTCGCGATCGGGGTTCGCCGGAGGCGATCTTCTGCATCGTCATCCAGCGTTTCTTCAGCTCGGCCTTCGACAGGTCGGTCATGTTCTGCGTCTTGGCCTCGAACCACTGGTCCACCCGATCCGGTGACGTCAGGTGCTGGTCGATGTTGCGAGCTTCGTAACGCAGATCGAGGACCACACCATCGGCCACGGCCTCGTTGAACTTGTAGGTGTGGATGAACGAACCGAAAGTCTCGATGCTGGTGGCTTTGTCGGACTTGAGCAGCGGGGTGCCGGTGAAACCGATGAACATCGCCTCGGGGAGTAACTGCTTCATGGCGTCGTGCATAGCGCCGGACTGCGTGCGGTGGGCTTCGTCGACGAAGACGAAGATGTTGCCCTTCGCTTTGAAGTTCTTCGGGATCTTCGCGTTGAGTTCCCGGATGAATTCGGCGGTGGCCTCCTCGTCCTCGCGGTCGGAGTCGGGGGCCCGGAACTTGTGCACCAGTGAGCACATCAGCCATTGCTCCGACTTGTTGAGTGTGGCGATCAGGTCGGCGCCGCTGCTGGTGCGATAGATGTCCTCGTTGACACCCTTGAACACCTTCTCGATCTGCTCATCGAGTTCGGTGCGGTCGGTAATGAGCAGCACGCGTGGATCGTTGGGCTGGTTCTCCCGAATCCACTTGGCAAGCCACACCATCGTGAGGCTCTTGCCGGATCCCTGGGTGTGCCAGATGATGCCGCCCTCGCGCTGAGCAATACGGTCCTGCGCCGCTTTGACGCCAAAGTACTGGTTGTGTCGGGGTCCCTTCTTCACGCCTGAGTCGAAGACGATGAAGTCGTGAATGAGTTCGAGAAAGCGGTGCTTCTCGCACATCTGGAGGAGGGCGCGATCGAGCGGTCCTACCTTGCGGCGGAAGGGTTCTTTCCAGGTGAGCCAGTACTTCTCGGGTGTGTCGATCAGGCCGTAGCGGAGGCCTTCGACGTCGTTACCAGCAAACACAAACTGGACGGTGGAGAAGAACGGCCGGATGAAATCTTGTGACTGGTTGCCGATCGTCTGTCGAATACCCTCGGAGACAGCGACTTTAGACCGCTTGAGTTCTAGGGTGGCCAGGGCGATGCCGTTAACGTAGATCACGATGTCGGGGCGCTTGGTGTGTTCGCCCTTTACCGTCACTTCTTCCGCGACAGCGAAGTGATTAGCTTCGCGATCATTCCAGTCGATCAGCCAGACAGTTTCGTACTGTTCCCCGACGCCAGGCTTGACCTTCACCCCGTAGCGAAGCAGGCCGTAGACCTCGCGGTTCGCCTCATAGAGATCGTGGCCGGCGCCGACTGCTGCGGCCTTCCCGAGACGGTCTAGTGCACGAGCGATGAGGTTCTTCTCGTAGCCCCGGGCTCGGAGACTTGCGACCAGCAGACCCTCGTCGATACTGGAGTTGCCGACTCTGGCAGCCCAATTGCCGAGGTAGTCGTACCCGAGATTCGTGTTGAGAAGATTCACCACACGTTTCTGCGTGATGCGCTCCCTCTGACCAACCTCACTCATGGTTGGCCTCCTGGCTCATGGCCTCCTCGAGCCCCTCGGACTCCCATTCTCCGTAGGTTGTGCGTGTGCCCTGCACCTTCCAGTCGAGGCGGCCGTTCGCAGGACGGCCAGCGACCACAGCGGCCGCTGCGCTGGGGCTGGAGAAGGCGTGGTCGCGGTTGAAGATCATCGTGCCGCCATCCGATGAGAGTACGAGTGTTCCGTCCTTCTCCAACTTTGTGCGCAGCCCAATGTAACTGTGGCCCGCTGCCCCTATCCACGCGGAACGCGCATGGGAACCTTCGAACACTGTGAACTCGCCATCGACTTCTTGCGCGGTCGCCGAGATACCCAACTTCTTCATCGTCATCTCAAACACAGGTGAATCAGTGCGGCCACCGTGGGAATCTGGGGGCGACGCCACCGCTGTTCTCGGGGATCGAAATATGTTGACTCCCAATACCGGCAGCACGATCTTGCTCTGGTCGACGAAGTACTCCATGTCGGACATATCCGCCTCGGGCAGCACAATCGGCGCGGGCGAGGTGCCGTTGGTGAGCCGCGCTCGATTGGCTTGCAGCGCGAGCGTGATGAACCGACTCTCCAGGTATCTGGCGTGCGCCTTGGTCAGGTTCGCGTCTTTACTCGTCAGCACGATGGCCCGATCCCAGAAGTCCTTGCCGTTCTGGTTTTCTGGGCGCGCGTGGTGGTATAGGCGTTTGCTAACGTCATCACCTTCGCCGATGTATGCCATCTGCCCGCCGACGCTGTCCGGATCGTCACCCAGCAAGATGTAGATGCCTGTGCGGGAAGTCTCGGGCCGCTTCAACAGAGCGGCCAGGTCTGAACGCGGGGCCGCTACAACATGACCGGTCCAGTTCATGATCTCTGCCGTCAGCAATCCTCCAGGAGTGCCGTCAGCGAGGAACAGCCGAACCGTTTTGCCAGCGCTCACGATCCATCCTCCTCCACCGGCAGGCGTGTACGACCAGTCAGGAGTTGCTGCATCATCCCAGTCTTGATATCGCGAGCCTTTTCGAGCCGAGAGTGGAGTACCTCAATCTCGATTTCTACGTCCCGCAAGACTTTCGAGATAGCCTGCTGCTCACTTACAGCCGGAAGGGCAATTGTGAAATTACGCATGTCCGCCGCGTACAGATGGTAGACGGTCGAACCACGCACGAGCTGAAGGACCTGATCAGCGTTCTGACGAATTGCGCGCGCCAAGAAAGGTCCATACCCCCGCTCGCTGTCGGCTCTTATGACAAGGATGTCCCCACCCAGTGCCACCCCGGCAGCCCCGATCGCGCTCGCTTTCGCGAGGCCGCGAGGTGTCACATCCGATGTAGGCATCAGGACATCCAGGGCTTCCGAGAGAACCACTCGCCCATTCGGCGTTGTACGACTTTTCACTTCGGTAATCTCCGCACCGTAGAAGGTGAATAATTCGCCGTAGTGAACAGACTCCGTGGAACCGGTCGAAGTGAGTGCGGATTTTGGCAAACCCGAGCCCTTACTGAAGCTTGCAATTTCACCGAGCGTGACATGTACCCACGCTTGATTGAACCCCGGCAGGCGGGTGCTGCCGGTCAGGAGTTGCTGCATCATGCCCTGCTTGATCGCCTGCTTCTTGGCGATGAGGCGTTCGAGTGTGGAGATCATCTGACTTGCGTCGTCGAGCGCATCCGCAATTGCGCACTGTTCAGCGGTTGAAGTTGGCAGCAGAACACTCTCATTGTGCAAGTCATTCCGGTTGACGCCGGGAACACCACTTTTTCCCTTATGGGCGTCATAGTCCACACGTTGAAGAAGATAATAAATGAACCGAGGACTATTGCCGTGGAAGTCAGAGACCCATAGAGTCGTATTCAGAGGCCAGAATCCAGAGCTTTGGAAGAAGACCTCTCCAATTGTGCCGTATCGCCCAGTCACAACACCCGGTCCCGCAACCACTGCCTTGTTATGCCAACCACTGACGCCTGATGAGCTAACAACCGGTACACGTCCTGGTCGACGGTTGCGCGCAGGCAAGTCGAAGCCGCGCTGCAGCGTGGCAACACTTCCTAGACTTGTTTTTCGCCACCTCATCAGACGATTCCTATAGCTTCTAGATGGCGCGAGACTCTGTCCTCAAGCTTCTGCAACTCACTGTCAAGATCAGCGATCGTCGACGCGTATCGCTCCCCGAGCAGCAGGATTCGATCAACCAGGTTCAGCGTAAGCGCTTCGACCCGACCATCTATGCGGTGGGCGATAGCAGACTGCCACTTGGCATCGAGCACAAGGGCCTTGACATCGCTCGTCGTCAGATCTCCGTACATACTCAGTGTCACCTGGTCCAGCTCAGCCTGCGCATCTTTGGCAGCCTTCTTCGCGTCGGCCTCGGCGTCGTAGAGCTTGAGCAGTTGCTGCAAGGATTCAGCTTCGTCTGGGTCTGCCCCTTCTCGTTTAGCTGTCCGCAGGCGCCCACTTACAAGTGCCTTCGTGACCTTGCCGTCGTCCATGGCTTCGGCGAGCGGACCGTCTTCGGTCCCGTTCTCTTCGATGTACTCCTCGACGGCTCGTGTCGCGTCGCCGGCAGCCGCATTCAGTTCGTCGAGCTCAGCTTGCTCAGCAGCGTAGTAACGAGCGACGATCAGTGCCGGTGGGACGAGGTCCATCTTGTACTTGGTGGCACCTCGTCCCTTGCCGACGACGAGATCGGGTGTCTCCGAGAGTTTTCGGACCTTGTCTTCGATGGTCTTGCGGGGTTTGGCCGCGTCGAGCCAGCCGTCACTCATGATGAGGTAGACGTCGTCATGCATGACGTCGTGCCAGTAGGTCATGAGTTGTTCGTAGACGTCGTACTCGTCGAGTAATGGCACGTCGGCGAAGCTGAGGAGGAGGTCGTCGCCGATCTCGGTGATCAGGTGGTTCGGTTTCGTGTTCGCAGTGATGTGGCTGAGCCGCGCACGGTGTGAGGTGAACCAGTCCGTCGCGATGGCCTGGGCCCGTTCTGCGAACTCCTTGAACTCCTCAGAGTCGAGGATCGCCTGTTGTACGTCTCCGACGTCGATGCGGAGGTCGCTGTAGCCGGGCCGGTTGCGTTTGAAGAGGTGTTTGCGCAACGTCGGGAATGCATCCCAGTAGTCGTTGAGGGCATCGAGGTCGCGGTTGGGGATGCCGCCGTTGATGTGGGCGTCGAGGTCCTGCAGGTCTTCAGGCTCCGAAGAGTCGATGTAGCGGGGGATGTTGAGGTTGTAGTCGTTCCTGGCGTCGGCGATCTCTCGCAGCGGCACCATGCGCGAGTAGCGGTCGATTTCTCGCTCGTTGGTGAAGGTGTCGACGATCTTGTGGATGTCCTGGCTGCGCAGCCGGTTCTTGGGTCCGTCTTTCATGAAGCCCTTGGAGGCATCGATCATGAACACACCGGTCCGGGCGTTGGCGTTCTCTTTGTCAAGTACGACGATGCAGGCCGGTATTCCGGTGCCGTAGAACAGGTTTGCGGGGAGTCCGATAATTCCCTTGATGTATCCCTGCTGGAGCAGGCGTTCCCGGATCGAAGCTTCGGCATTTCCGCGGAAGAGTACGCCGTGGGGCATGATGATCGCGGCCTTGCCTGTGCTTTTCAGGGATGCGAGCGCATGGAGCAGGAAGGCGAAGTCGCCGTTTTTCTCGGGCGGACGGCCGTAGTCGAACCGGCCATACTCGTTTTCCAAGCCGTTGCTCCACGACTTCACCGAGAACGGCGGATTCATGACCACATAGTCGAAGCGCTCGAGTTGATTGCCTTTGAGGAAGGCTGGGCTGGTGATCGTGTCACCCTTCGCGAGTTCGGCAATCTCGTTGCCATGCAGGATCATGTTCATCTTGGCCAGCGCCCAGGTTGAGAAGTCTTTCTCCTGGCCGTAAATACTCATGCCGTGCGGTGCCTCAGCGGCCGCTTTCAGCAGCAGCGAACCGGAGCCGCACGCGGGGTCGAAGACGGTATTGCCCCTCTTTGTGTGCGGTCCAATGCCGACCACCTTGGCAAGGATTCGGGAGACCTCAGCGGGCGTGTAGAACTGGCCTTTGCTCTTGCCCGATTCGGTGGCGAAGTGGCGCATCAAGTACTCGTAGGCGTCGCCTAGTAGATCATCGCCCTCGGCCCGGGAACCGCGAAAGTCCAGGCCGTTGAAGATCTCGACCAGCTTGGAAAGCCGGTCCTGCATCTCCTTGCCTTTTCCGAGCTTCTCCTCATCGTTGAAGTCCGCCAGATCGATGACGTTGCGCAGCTCATTGGCAGTCGCCAGCTTGGCGATGACCTTGTTGAACCGGTCGCCGATCTCCACCGACCCCTTCGCCTTGAGTAGATCGTCGAACGACCCACCATGAGGTACGTCAATGAGGCTGTCCGGATCGGCCTTGGCCTTGTCGGACACGTACTTCACGAACAGCAGGGTCAGGATGTAGTCCTTGTACTGGCTCGCGTCCATGCTGCCGCGCAACTGGTCGCAGCTCGCCCACAGGGATGAGTACAGATCAGACTTCTTCAATGCCACAGCACGGGCCTCCACGCGATTCGACGCTAATCAGGCCAACCCTACTAATCTCTGATGTGGTGTCTGGGTGGCTCGAGGGGACGACAAGAGAAGAAGTCCCGGAAAAGCATCGTCCGACCGTCAGCTGACCCACTGACCAACAAAGCACAAGGTCACGACGCCGTCTGCATCGTGACCTTGTGTGTGTAGTTGTGCTGAACTGCTCGTGGTGGGCGAAGGGGGACTTGAACCCCCACGTCCCGAAGGACACTGGCACCTGAAGCCAGCGCGTCTGCCATTCCGCCACTCGCCCGTGGCCGCCGGAGTTCCGGCGGGCATGCCGTCGAACTGGGTTCGTCCGGCGACTGGACGACGATAACAGCACCGCGCCCCTACTACAAAACCCGGGTCTCCGCGGGCATTCGCAGCGTCGGTGACCTGCGGCACCGGTGACTGGCCAGACACCTGGGGCAGGTGTTACACACGATGCACCAGTTGTCGCGGTGGCACAGTTATCCGTTGTTGTCGCTATCATCAAACAAGGCCATATGCACGGCGACACGCTCGAATGCCGCGAAAGGAGGTCTCGGTGGGGATCCTGCAACGAATTGAACGCAAGCTCGAAGGTGCTGTTGACGACGGCTTTGCGCGAGTTTTCGGTGGTCAGGTGGCTCCGCAGGAGATCGAGAACGGCCTGGCGCGCGAAGCCGAGGAGTCGCTGGAGAACCTCGGCGACGGTACCGTCCTTGCGGCGAACAGCTACACATTGCTGTTGAGTCCGACCGATCACGAGCACATCGCGGCGGAATACGAACTGAACCGCAAGACTTTCTCGAAGCATTTGGAACACTTCATCCATGACAACGGGTGGCAGACCTACGGCAAGGTCGTCGTAGAGTTCGAGCAATCGCCATCTCTACACACCGGGATCTTCCGTGCGCGCGGCACGGTGAACCCGGACGCACGGCCCCGACCGGTGCCGCCGCGTTCGGAGCAACCACACGGCGCGCCACCACCGAAGGCCCCTCGCCCACCGGCCGGTCCCCCGGCCCCGAATCCTCGCCCGGCCGCACAAGCCCTTCCCGCCGACGCCCTCGACCAAGGAGCCCCCAAGATGACTCAGAACCCCGGATACGACCAGCGCAGGGGCGCCGATCCCGCTTACGACCAGCAGGCCTACGAGCAGCAGGGCTACGACCAGCAGGGGTACGGACAGCAGGGCTACGAGCAGTACGGTCAGCAGCCCGGCTACGAGCAGGGGTACGACCAGCAAGGCTACGGTCAGCAGCCCGCCGGCTACGAACAGCAGGGTTACGGCCAGCAGCCCGGCTACGGCCAGCAGGGCTACGGTCAGCAGCCCGGCTACGAGCAGCAGGGTTACGGCCAGCAGCCCGGCTACGGCCAGGGCTATGAGCAGCCGGGCTACCAGCAACCCGCCGGCTACGAGCAGCAGGGCTACGGACAGCAGCCCGGCTACGGCCAGCCCGGATACGAACAGCAGGGCTACGGACAGCAGCCCGGCTACGACCAGGGTTACGGCCAGCAGGGCTATTCGCAGCAGGGCTACGGCCAGCAGCCGGCCGCCTACGACTACCAGGGCGGCTACGACCAGGGTTACGGCGCGGGACGTCCCGCCGCCGGTTACGCCCCGACGTCGATCACCCTGCTCCTCGAGGACGGCAGCAACCGCACCTTCCAGCTGCACGAGGGTTCCAACGTGATCGGTCGCGGCCAGGACGCGCAGTTCCGTCTGCCCGACACCGGTGTGTCGCGTCGCCACGTGGAGATCCGCTGGGACGGCACCACCGCGATGCTCACCGACCTCAACTCGACCAACGGCACCACCGTCAACGATCTGCAGGTCAACACCTGGGAACTCGCCGACGGCGACCGCATCCGCGTGGGTCACTCCGACATCACCGTCCGGTTCCAGTAGGCCCGGCAACCGCCGACGAACGCCCCGTGGAACGCGGGCGGCGATCGTCGCTGATCGAGGCGATCCGGCGACTGTGCGCGGGCGGTTGATACTGAACTGTCATATGTGAATGAACGGGTTAGGCGGAACTGCCCATAAGATGCACACGGGGTCCGCCGGTTGCGATCGGCAGTCGAGATCGACACCCGCCCGTACGGCTTGCCGAGTACGACTGAACCGAGATGTGACGGCGCTGGAGGTGAACACACGAGATGCAGGGCTTGGTGCTGCAATTGACCCGTATCGGGTTCCTGCTGTTGCTGTGGTTGTTCGTCTTCGCCGTGATCCGGACTCTTCGTGCCGACATCGCCTCGGCCGGCGGCATGCGCATCCCGCGCTACTCGGGTGGCGCGGACAAGCGTCGACGCAGCGGTGGGGTACGAGGCGCGGCCCGCTACCTCGTCGTCACGCACGGCGCCTTGGCCAACACCCGCATCAGCCTCGGCCAGCAACCGGTGCTGCTCGGCCGCGCCGACGACTCGACTCTCGTCCTCACCGACGACTACGCCTCGGAACGTCACGCACGTCTCTCCAGACGGGGTGACGACTGGTATGTCGAAGACCTCGGTTCCACCAACGGCACCTATCTCGACCGGTCCAAGGTGACGACTGCCGCGAAGGTCCCGCTGAACACGCCGATCCGCATCGGCAAGACCGTGATCGAGTTGCGCCCGTGACACTTGTGTTGCGTTACATCGCGCGCAGCGACCGCGGTCTCGTCCGGTCCAACAACGAGGACTCCTTCTACGCCGGTCCGCGCCTGCTCGCGCTCGCCGACGGCATGGGCGGACACGCGGCCGGCGAGGTCGCCAGTCAGCTCGTCATCCGTGCCCTGTCCGAACTCGACGAGGACGAGCCCGGCGGCGATCTGCTGAGCCAGCTCGACCGCGCCACACGCGCGGGCAACGAGGCCATCGCCGCGCAGGTCCACGAGGCGCCCGAGCTCGACGGCATGGGCACCACGCTCACCGCCATCCTCTTCGCCGGCAGCCGAATCGGACTGTGCCACATCGGCGATTCACGCGGCTACATGTACCGCGACGGTGTACTCAACCAGATCACCCGCGACGACACCTTCGTGCAGACACTCGTCGACGAAGGCCGGATCACCGCCGAGCAGGCACACACGCACCCGCAACGGTCGCTGATCATGCGGGCGCTGACCGGCAGCGAGGTCGAACCCACACTCACCATGCGCGAGGCCCGCGCCGGCGACCGGTACATGCTCTGCAGCGACGGGCTGTCCGACGTCGTGAGCGAGGAGACCCTCGCCGAAACCCTCGGCTCGATCGCGGATCCGAAGGAGTGCGCCGACCGCTTGATCGAACTCGCCCTGCGCGGTGGCGGCCCGGACAACGTGACCGTCGTCCTCGCCGACGTCGTCGACACCGAGTACGGCGACTCTCGCCCGATCGTCGGCGGAGCCGCCGGCGGCCACGAGGAGCACTACACCCCCGATCCCGCGACCGCTGCCGGGCGCGCCGCCGCGCTGCGTCCGCCGGCCGCCCAGCCGCAGCGCCCGACGGTCCTGACCGAGGACGACGCGCCGCCGAAGCACAAGAGCACGTGGCGTCGGTGGCTTGCCGTCGGTGTCGCAGTCGCGGTCGTCGTCGCACTGGTCGCCGGATTCTTCGCCGTCCGCGCGGTCGTGCAGAGAAACTACTACGTGGCCGCCGACTCCGGCGGGGACGTCGTGATCCATCAGGGTTCGCCGGCCGACTTCCTCTTCGTGTCGATGAGCGAACCCGTGACACGGGTGTGCGTCGAGAATCTCGACCAGGAGAAACCCACCTACACCTTCATCCCGTACGACGACACCTGCAAGATCTCGCTCAACGTCGACGATCTCGTGTCCGGACCGGCCCAGTCGGTGAAGAACGTGATGATCCGCGACCGCAGCGCCGAGGAGATCGAGGGCGTGGTGACCAAGGAGCTCACCTTCCGCTGCGACAATGCTCCGTCGTCGACTCCTCCGCCTCCGCCGTCCACGCCGACCCCGCCCCCGGCCTCGAGCGCACCGCCCGCTCCCCGTGCCTCCGCGAACCCGTCCGGCATCCCTCAGAGAGGTGCCACCGAGTCGGTGGCCCCGCCCGCACCGGGCGCTGCACCCACCGAGAAGCCCGCACCTCCACAGGACGCCGGTACCAGCTGCCGGCAGCAGGTGAGATGACTCAAGCCGCGCCCACCCCGCATGCCCCGCCTCGCGAGCCCGCGACGAGTACCGGCCGCAACGCCGAGCTACTCCTGCTGGTGTTCGCCATCGGTCTCGTGACAGTGGCCCTTCTCGTCGTCCAAGCCGCCCAGGGCCAGAACCTGACGTGGGACATCGTCAAGTACGTCGCCGCGTACACGGCGCTGTTCGGGATCGCCCACCTGGTCGTACGACGCTATGCGCCGCACGCGGACCCGATCCTGCTCCCCGTCGTCGCCGTGCTCAACGGGCTGGGTCTGGTGCTGATCCACCGCCTCGACCTCGGGTCCGGCAACACCGGTGAGTCGATCAACCCGACCGAGTCGACCAACAACGCCGACCAGCAGTTGCTGTGGGCCGGTCTGGGCATCATCGCGTTCTCGGCGGTGCTGATCCTCATCCGGGATCACCGCACCCTGTCGCGGTACGCCTACACCCTCGGCCTCGGCGGACTGATCTTCCTGATCATCCCGGCGATCCTGCCGAGCGCGTTCTCGGAGATCAACGGCTCCAAGAACTGGATCATCACGCCGTTCTTCTCGATCCAGCCGAGCGAGTTCTCGAAGATCCTGATCATCATCTTCGCCGCGGCGGTCCTGGTGTCGAAGCGCGACCTGTTCATCACCGCGGGCCCGCACGTCCTCGGCGTCGACCTCCCCCGCGCCCGCGACCTCGGCCCACTGATCGCCGCCTGGGCCATCGCCATCGCGGTGATGGTGGTCCAGAAGGACCTCGGCACGTCGCTGCTGATCTTCGCGACCATCCTGACGATGCTCTACGTGGCGACGTCCCGGGTCGAATGGCTGGTCCTCGGCATCGGTCTGTTCGCCATCGGCGCCGTGCTGGCGTGGTCGATCTTCTCCCATCTGCAGACGCGTGTCTCGGTGTGGCTCAACCCCTTCGAGGACTTCGACGGCTCGGGCTACCAGATCGGTCAGAGCCTGTTCGGCTTGGCCACGGGCGGTCTGTTCGGTACCGGCCTCGGTTCCGGACGACCCAACATCGTGCCGTTCGCCAACACCGACTTCATCATCTCGACCATCGGTGAGGAGCTCGGGCTCGCCGGGCTCACCGCGATCCTGCTGCTCTACATGGTGTTCATCCATCGCGGCCTGCGCACCGGCATCGCCGTCCGGGACAGCTTCGGCAAGCTTCTCGCGACAGGCCTGGCGTTCACCATCGCCATGCAGATCTTCGTCGTGGTCGGTGGCGTCACCAAGCTCATCCCGCTGACCGGTCTGACGACGCCGTTCCTGTCCTACGGCGGATCGTCGCTGCTGGCCAACTACATCCTCGTCGCGCTGCTCATCCGGATCTCCAACGCCGCCCGCGAACCCGATCCGGTCAAGAAACGTCCGGCGGCCAAGCCGGTGGACGCGCTGCCCACCCAGGTGGTGAAGCGCCGATGAACAAGCCTATCCGGAACGTGTCGATCGCGGTGATCGTGATGATCGTCGCGCTGCTCGCCAACGCCACCTACGTCCAGGTGTTCAAGGCCGACGCCCTGAAGACCGACCCGCGCAACAACCGGGTGCTGCTCGACGAGTACTCGCGCCAGCGCGGCCTGATCACCACCGCCGACGGCACCGTGATCGCCCTGTCGGTGCCCATCGACAGCCGCCTCAAGTTCCTGCGTCAGTACCCGCGGGAAGGCGCCGAGGCATTCGCGCCGGTCACCGGCTACTACTCGTTCCAGTACCTGGCGAGCCAGATCGAGCACTACGAGAACTCCATCCTCAACGGATCCGACGACCGGCTCTTCGGCCAGCGGTTCATGGACATGTTCTCCGGCCGCGACCCGCGTGGCGGGAACGTCGTCACGACGATCAACCCGAAGGTCCAGCAAGCCGCGTACCGCGCCATGCTCAACGGGCCGTGCGACGGACCGTGCCGCGGCGCGGTGGTGGCGCTCCAGCCCAACACCGGCAAGATCCTGGCGATGGTCTCGACCCCGAGCTACGACCCCAACAAACTCGCCAGCCACGACCAGGAAGTTCGTGAGAGCAGCTGGGAGGCGTGGAACCGTCCCGGCGACACCGCACAGCCGATGCTCAATCGCGCGATAAGCCAGCTGTACCCGCCGGGGTCGACCTTCAAGGTCGTCACCTCGGCGGCCGCGCTCCGCGACAACATCACCCCGGGCATCCGCCTCACCGCGTCACCGAGTTTCCCGCTGCCGGGCACCAACGTGTCCCTGCCGAACTACGGCGGACAGGCCTGCCCGGGATCCTCGGGCGGAACCGTGTCGCTGGAGACGGCGTTCAAGTACTCGTGCAACACCGCGTTCGCCGAACTCGTGACGGAGAAGATGTCGGACGCGATCCCCAAGTTCACCGAGACCGCGAGCCTGTTCGGCCTCGATCAACCCGGCCCGGACATCCCGATCCCCGTCGCCGACTCGACCGTGGGTCAGATCCCGTCTCTCGACGTTCTCGCACAGGCATCCATCGGACAGCGGGATGTACGGCTCACGCCGCTGCAGAACGCCATGATCGCGGCGACCGTCGCCAACGGAGGGGTGCGTATGCAGCCGTACCTGGTCGATAAGCTCCAATCGGCGGATCTGCGAACCTTGCAGACCACACCGCCGAACACCGCCAACAAACCGATCACACCGGAGCAGGCGGCCGAGCTGACATCGATGATGATCGAGTCCGAGCGCTCCACCGCGGGCGCCGGCGGACCGGTGTCCATCGCGTCGAAGACCGGCACCGCCGAGAGCGGTTCGAGCACCGAGACACCGTACGCCTGGTACATCGCGTTCGGACCGTCGTCGAATGCACAGATTGCCGTGGCCGTCGTGGTGGAGAATGGACAATTCGGTGCGGACTCGGTCGGCGGGACCGTCGCCGCACCGATCGGACGAGAAGTGATCAACTCACTGGTGGGAGGTGGCAGTCGATGACCCTGCAGAACGGCACCACCATCGGTGATCGTTACCGGCTCATCCGTCTGATCGCGACGGGCGGCATGGGCCAGGTGTGGGAAGCCCTCGACACACGCCTGAACCGTCGTGTCGCGGTGAAGGTCCTCAAGGCCGAGTACACGAGCGACCCGGAGTTCATCGCGCGGTTCCGCGCGGAGGCGCAGACGACCGCGAAACTCAACAACCCGGGCATCGCCAATGTCTTCGATTACGGCGAGACGCCGGATTACAACGGTGGCGACCCGCTGGCCTATCTGGTGATGGAACTGGTCGACGGTGAGCCGCTGAACTCGGTGATCTCGCGTCTCGGCCGGCTGTCGCTGACCAACACGCTCGACATGCTCGAACAGACCGGCCGTGCCCTGCAGGCCGCGCACAGTCAGGGTCTGGTGCACCGCGACGTCAAGCCGGGCAACATCCTGATCACTCCCACCGGCCAGGTGAAGATCACCGACTTCGGTATCGCCAAGGCCGTCGACTCCGCCCCGGTCACCAAGACCGGGATGGTCATGGGCACCGCGCAGTACATCTCTCCCGAGCAGGCCACCGGCGACGAGGCGACGGCCGCGTCCGACGTGTACTCGCTCGGCGTCGTCGGCTACGAGGCCCTCACCGGCCGGCGCCCGTTCCTCGGCGACGGTGCGATCACCGTGGCGATGAAACACATCCGCGAATCACCGCCGCCACTGCCGTCCAACCTGCCCTCGGGTGTCCGTGAGCTCATCGAGATCACGATGGCCAAGGATCCACGCCAGCGTTACGCCAACGGTGGCGAGTTCGCCGACGCGGTGGCCGCCGTCCGCGCGGGTCGCCGACCCCCGCGGCCGGGTGCCGTCGCCGGCGCGGCAGCGGGTGCTGCCGGGGCCGCGGCGCTGGGGGCCGCCGTCGCGACACGCGCCACGACGTCGCCGGGCACCGCTTCGCGTCCCGTCACACCGCGTCCGACGTCCCGGACGGCGGTCGCGCCGCCACCGGACAACAGCTGGACGACCGGCCAGAAGGTCCTCGCCGGTGTGGCCGCCGCGCTGCTGGTCGGTGCGATCGGCCTGATCGGCTTCTACCTGGTCAGCAGCGGTGGCAGCGATGCCGCACCGCCGGCCCCGTCCACCTCCTCGACAGTCACCCAGACCACCACTGTGGCCCCGACCGAGGAACCGACGGAGACCACGACCACGCGGCGCCCGACCCGCACCACCACGCGGGAGGAGACGACCACCAGCGAACAGACGACGGAGACGACGACACCGGCTCCGCCGACGACCACCGAGGACACGACGGACACCGGTGCCGCCACCGGTACCCCGTGCTTCCCCGGCGTGCCGTTCCCGCTGTGCTAGACCCCCGCGCCATGCTGACATCACGTCCGACCACCACACCGAGCTGAGATCCGAGGCTGACCCCGAGGCAGATGACGACACCACACCACCTCTCCGACCGCTACGAACTCGGCGAAACGCTGGGTTTCGGTGGCATGTCCGAGGTGCACTATGCCCGGGATCTGGTGTTGCACCGGGACGTGGCGATCAAGGTGCTGCGCGCCGACCTCGCGCGTGATCCGTCGTTCTACCTCCGGTTCCGGCGGGAGGCCCAGAACGCGGCGAAGCTGAATCACCCGACGATCGTCCAGGTCTTCGACACCGGTGAGGCCGAGACCGAGGACGGTCCGCTGCCGTTCATCGTGATGGAGTACGTCGACGGCGACACCCTGCGTGACGTGTTGCGCGCCAACGGTCCGATCGCACCGCGGCAGGCGATGACGTGGATGGCCGACGTCGCGGCCGCGATGGACTTCTCACACCGCAACGGCATCGTGCACCGCGACATGAAGCCGGCGAACGTGATGATCGACAAGTCCGGCGCGGTGAAGGTGATGGACTTCGGCATCGCCCGCGCGATGAGCGACTCGACGTCGACCATGACGCAGACGTCCGCGGTGATGGGCACCGCCCAGTACCTGTCGCCGGAGCAGGCCCGCGGCATCAAGGTCGACCCGCGCAGCGACATCTACTCGATGGGTTGTGTGCTCTTCGAATTGCTCACCGGAGAACCGCCGTTCACCGGTGACTCACCCGTCGCGGTCGCCCACCAGCACGTGCACGAGGACCCGCCGTGGCCGTCGCACGTGCGCCCCGACATCCCGCGTGAGCTCGACTCCGTCGTGCTCAAGGCGATGAGCAAGAACAAGGAGAACCGGTATCAGTCGGCCGCGGATCTGCGCGCCGACCTGATCCGGGTGCTCGCCGGCGGCAAGCCGTCGGCGCCGATGCTGCTCACCGACGAGGAGCGCACCGAGTTCATCGACACCGGGCCGCGACGCCCCACCCGGTCGGAGACGACCGGGCCCCGGCGCGCCGTCCCCGCGCGGGCCGGCGGCAACCATCGACGAGACGACGCATACCGGGACGACGCCGACGACGAGCCGCCACGCCGAAGGTCACGCCGGCTGATGGCCGGCGCGATGGCCGCAGTGGTGCTGCTCGTCGGAACGCTGTTCCTCTGGTCCCCGTGGAGTTCGGGGTCCGATCCCGAGGTCACCGTGCCCGCAGTCGCCGGACTCAGTTCCGACGACGCCCGGTCCTCCCTCGAACGCGCCGGTTTCGAGGTGCGGGTCCTCGAGGAACCCAGCCTCGACGTCGGGCCCGGACTGGCCACCAGGTCGACGCCGGGCGAAGGGGTCCTGGCGGCCGAGGGATCCGAGGTCGCCCTGTACATCTCGACCGGTCCACAACGGCACCGGATACCGTCTGACCTGGTCGGGAAGACCCCGTCGGAGGCGCAGGACGCCCTCAAGGTGCTCGGGTTCACCAACGTCAGGACCGAACGTGTCGACTCGACGATCGACATGAAGGACAAGGTCGTCTCGACCGCACCGAAGATCGGCACCGAGGTGCCGGTGAACGGCGCGGTGGTCCTCAACGTGGGCAACGGCCCCAAGGAGATCACCGTCCGCGACGTCGTCGGCATGCCGGCGGACCGCGCCCGCGCGGTCCTCGAAGAGCTCGGTATGACGGTCGAGGTGATCGCGGTCGACTCGGAACAGCCCGCGGGCGAGGTCATCTCCACCTCTCCCGGGCCCGGTTCGACGGCCGAGCAGGGCAGCACGGTGCAGCTCTCGGTGTCCCGTGGCAACCTGTTCACCGTGCCGAACCTGCGGGGCAAGACGCCCGTCGAGGCCCAGGCATCCCTCGAGCAGGCCGGGTGGGAACGGTCGACGCTGACGCGTCAGACGCGCAACGTGCCACTGAACAGTCCCGACAGCGGACGGGTCATCGGGCAGGACCCCCCGGTGGGATCGAAGGCGCGCAAGAACGGCGCGATCACCATCGTCGTCGGTCAGGCCAGCCTGCTGCCGAACTGACGGACGCCCGGTCGGCAGGGTCGGATCACGTCAGCCGACCGCGCTGGCCATCTCCGCTTCGAGCGCCGCGACACGTGCCTCGTCGACCTCGATTCCGCAGATCTCGAGCCAGTTGGCGAGCATCCGGTGCCCGCCCTGGGTCAGAACGCTCTCGGGGTGGAATTGCACCCCGTGGATCGGCAGCTCGCGGTGGGCCATCGCCATCACGATGCCGGACTCGGTGCGTCCGGTGACGACGAGCTCGTCGGGGATCGTCTCGGGCAAGACGGTCAGCGAGTGGTAGCGGGTGGCGGTGAACGGATCCGGCAGGCCGGCGAGCACACCCTTGTCGTCGTGGAAAACCAGCGAGGTCTTTCCGTGCAGCAGTTCCGGAGCTCGGTCGACGGTCCCGCCGAAGGCAGCGCCGATCGCCTGGTGCCCCAAGCACACGCCCAGCAGGGGGAGTTCCTCGGCAGCGGCCACCTCGACCATCGGCATCGTCGCACCGGCACGCTGCGGGGTGCCCGGTCCCGGGCTCAGCAGCACTCCGTCGAATCCGGCGACCGCCTCACGCAGATGTTCGGCGTCGAACGGGGTCAGACGCGGGTCGTCGTTGCGCCACACGACGGCCTCGACACCGAGCTGACCCAGGTATTGGACCAGGTTGTAGACGAAGCTGTCGTAGTTGTCGATGACCAGGATGCGGCTCACGGACAAAAGGCTACCGCCGAAAGCGGGTACCGCCGTCAGCGACCTGGTGAGATACCGTAGAAGTCGAGTGTTTCCGACCCCGGACCGCTCGTCGCCACGACGTTCGGGACGCCAGGGCACGCATACGACCGCTGCCGCGGTACAGCACAACAGAGGATGTCATGCCGAAGTCAAAAGTCCGGAAGAAGACCGACTACACGATCAACACCGCGAGCAGGACGCCGGTCAAGGTCAAGGCCGGCGCTTCGAGCACCATCTACGTGAGCGTGATGCTCGGCCTGATGCTCTTGGGGCTGGCCTGGCTCGTCGTCTACTACCTCGCCGCCACCCCCACCGCGTACGGCGGCGAGGGTCAGGTCCTCCACTGGATGGCGCAGCTCAACTCCTGGAACTTCCTCATCGGGTTCTCGCTCATGGTGGCCGGCCTGTTGATGACCATGCGGTGGCGCTGATCGCATTGCCGCTCATGTGCCGGACGAATCGCTCTGAACTGCGGAAACACATGTGTGTAAGTTGTCCACAGTGTGGAAATAACATGTGTGTAAGTTCTCCCCACTGTGAGTAACTCCTGTGGATAACTCTGGCGACTCATCCACACACGCATGGTCGACGCCCGTCGGCGCGGGAGTCGCGGGCTGCCTCGGAGGAGTGATCCTGCTCGGCGGCGCGGTTCTGGTGTCCAACGACCCGGGCGGCTCCGTGCTCATGGGAATCGCCGGCATCCTGCTGGTCGGCCTGGGTGTCTACACGCTGGTCGTCCGGCCGCGCCTCGAACTCACCGCCGGATACCCGGCCACGCTGACCGTCCGCGGTCTGACCGGGCGACGCAGCTACACGCCCGACCGCGTCGAGCGCATCCGGCTGTTGTCGATGCGCCGCGTCGGGCGTCGGGTGGGACAGCTCGAGATCGACGTCCTCGACGACGACGCCGAACCCGTCCGCCCGAATGACGGAACCGGGAGAGACGGACCCCGGGACGACACCCGGTTGCTGGTCTTCAGCCGATGGGATCTCGGCACCGACCTCATCTCGGTCGTCGACGAACTCCGCGCTGCGGGATTCCACGTCGACGACGACAGATGACGTGTGAACGTCAGCGGATGTAGGTCAGCCCGTCGTAGGTGACGCCCCCGGCGATCCCCAGGCCGAGCGCGACGACGAAGAGCACGCCGAGCGCGATCCAGCCGACCCGGCCGGTCGCCTGCGGGGTCCGGCGCCCCTCGGGCAGGACCAGTCCCGGGAGATACACGACGGCTGCGGTGGCCGCGGAACCGAAGGCGAGACCGCCGAGGTGCCCCAGGACGGAGATCCCGGGCAGCGAGAACGACAGGACCACGTTGAACCCGATGATCAACAGCACCGGCACCGGCGAGACCCGCGCCTTGAGGATGATCACCAGCATCGCGCCCATGAGGCCGTAGATGGCGCCCGAGGCGCCCGCGGTCAGGGCGCGGTCGTTCTCGAAGAGCATGACGGCGGCGCTGCCGCCCAACAGGGCGATCAGATACACCGCGAGGTAGCGGGCCATGCCGAGCGCGAGCTCCAGGTCACGGCCCAGGATGTAGAGCGAGAGCATGTTGACGGCCACATGCATCACGCTGAAATGCAGGAAGCCGGACGTCAGCAGTCGCCAGTACTCGCCGGCGGCGACGTCGCTCTTGAGCAGATCTCCGGAACTGAAGATCGTGGCGGCCCCGGGGTCGCCGAAGCCTCCCTGCACCGCGCACAGGAGGAAGACCAGGATGTTGATCCCGATCAGGGTGTAGGTGACGTAGGGCTTGCCCTCGGACAGCCGGGTCCTGGCCATCCTCCGGATCCCGCGGTCGCCGAAGGCCGGCGTCTGCTGGATGCCGTCACCTCGAAGACATTCGAGACAATGCTGGCCGACCGACGCCGGTCGAAGACACTCCGGACACGCCGGCCGCCCACACCGGCTGCAGGACAGGCCGGTGGGACGGTCGGGATGCCGGTAGCACACCGCCCGCTGGGGGGCGGTGTGTTCCGGAGTGGTCAGTTGACCTCGATCTTCTCGATGACGACGGCGTCGAGCGGACGATCCTGACGATCGGTCGACGTGGTCGCGATGGCGTCGACGACCTGCTGCGACGCGGGGTCGGTGACCTCACCGAAGATGCTGTGGCGACGGTTGAGGTGCGGGGTCGGGCCGACGGTGATGAAGAACTGCGAGCCGTTGGTGCCCGGCCCGGCGTTGGCCATGGCGAGCAGGTACGGACGATCGAACTGCAGCTCGGGATGGAACTCGTCACCGAACTGGTAACCGGGGCCGCCCATGCCGGTGCCGGTCGGGTCACCGCCCTGGATCATGAAGCCGGCGATCACACGGTGGAAGACCGAGCCGTCGTAGAACGGTCCGGAGTTGCCGCCGGACGCGTTCGGCTTGCTGTACTCCTTGCTGCCGTCGGCGAGGCCGACGAAGTTCTCGACTGTCTTCGGCGCATGGTTCGGGAACAGGTCGACCTTGATGTCGCCGCGGTTGGTGTGGATGACTGCGGAGGTTTTCTGAGTGGTCACCCCACCATCCAACCACTTGTGGCCTTTCGGGTGGTCGGGAGATGGCTCTCAAATGCATGGATCCGATTCCGCAGACGTGGTCGGCGCGCGCAGGGTCACACGATCCGAGGTGGCATCGGCGGCCGTCCGGCTGGCACTCTGGTCGACATGCCGAAGAACTACCTCGTCGTCGCGGTGACCGTGCTCGCAGCGGCGCTCATCGCAGGTGCCGGCGCGGTCATCCTGCGTCGTACGCGCCAGGATCCGCCGCCGGTCTCCCCGACTGTTCCCCGCGTCGAAGAGGTCCGTCAGGCCCTCGTGGAGAGCACGGAATCACAGGCCTCGTGACGACACCGCCGACGGTCGATCCGGGCGTCGGCGGCGTCCACGGGTAATTTGAAACACGTGACCTCAGACGACGAGCGCTCTACGACCACGCCCGCCTCCCCCGGTGGCGCGTCCGAGCGGGCACGCGAGCTGTGGTCGATGTCCGACGACGCGAGGCCTCGCGACCCGGAACCGACCCGTTCCGGTCCGAGCGGCGCCGGCCCGGTGCCCACCGGCGGATCCCATGGCACCGCCCCCTGGGAGCGTGTTCCGAGCGCACCCATCAGTGCACCCTCCCCGCCCCGCGGTCGTGACGTGACCGAACCGAACCGTCCCGGGCCCAGCGGATCCTTCCCACCCGCATCGGGTGGCCCGACGCCCGGTGGTCCCACATCTGCCCAGCGTCCCGGTCCGCCTCCCGGCAGTCCCCGTCCCTCGGGCGGACCCGGCGGGCACGGCGGTCCGCGTCCGCAACCGCCCGGCACGAACGGTCCCCGCCCCGGCGGTGACCCGGGTCCTCCCCCACGTCCGGCCGGCGCGTACACGACCGGGCCCCGTCCGCGGCCGGTTCCGGGTGATCCGCAGGGCAATCCCCGTCCGATGCCCCCTGGCGCCCGGCCCCCGGCCGGACACCACCCGCCGCCCGGAGCCCCCCTCCAGTCGCCCATTCCTGGTGCGCCGCAAGGTAATTCGTCGCAAGGTGATCCCTCGCAACGCACCGGTGCACCACGTCCGGACGCGCTCGGTGCCCGTCCGGGACCGCCCCCGTCTCGTCCGGAACCGTCTCGTCCGCGCCCGGAGCTCGACGGCGAGACGTCCGACTCAGACGACCGCACGGTCTTCGCGCCGGTCTCCCAGGCCTACTCAGCAAACAACCCAGCACTCGAGGACGATCCGGAGGACAACGTGGCTCCCCAGTCCGGCCCACGCCTCAATCGCACGGCCGTGTGGGCCCTGGTCCTCTCCGGGCTGGGCATCACCTCCGTGATCGGTCTCGTACTCGGCTACCGCGCGCGGGCCCAGATCCGTCGCACCCGGGAGGCCGGACTGCCGTTCGCGAACGTCGCGATCTGGTTGGGCTGGGCCTACCTCGGCGTGCTGGTGTTCGGGCTGCTCGTCTACGGCTGGATCCTGTTCGTCGCCTGATGCGATTCTGCGCGGCACTATGACATCGGTCTCAGCGGAAACGGGCGAATCGCCTTCCTCGAGATCGCGGATCGGCACCGAATTGTGCGCCGTTTCGGTAGGAAGATCTGATAGCGGAAAAGAGGCTCCATCCAGCGCGTTCCCGGTCACGGCGAGCCGCGGGGTCGCGCCGAGGAGATCCCGGCGCGCGTGAACGTACTCGCGCGTAATGGCTTCGGTCCGCAACTATCGATCTGTTGAACCACCTCGCGTGTGCCGAAAACACCCTCGGCACGACGAACCGAAGGAGTCGGTGATGTTCTCCCGAATCGCCATCGTCAACCGTGGCGAGGCCGCAATGCGCCTCATCCACGCCGTCCGTGGCCTGTCCGCCGAGACCGGGCAGCCGATCGAGGTCATCGCGCTGCACACCGATGTCGACGCCGCCGCCACCTTCGTGCGCGAAGCCGACATCGCCTACGACCTCGGTCCCGCCGCGTCGCGCCCGTACCTCAACATGAAGGTGCTCGAGCGCGCCCTGCTGGAGACCGGCGCCGACGCGGCGTGGGTCGGCTGGGGCTTCGTCGCCGAGGACCCGGTGTTCGCCGAACTCTGTGAGCGGATCGGCGTCACCTTCGTCGGTCCGTCGCCCGACGCGATGCGCAAGCTGGGCGACAAGATCGGCGCGAAGCTGATCGCCGAGGAAGTCGGTGTGCCGGTCGCACCGTGGAGCCGCGGTGCCGTCGACTCCATCGACGAGGCCCTGACCGCGGCCGCCGACATCGGCTACCCGCTGATGCTGAAGGCCACCGCCGGCGGCGGCGGGCGCGGCATCCGCGTCATCAACAACGACGACGAGCTGCGCGACGCCTACGAGCGCACCCGCGACGAGGCCGCCCGCGCCTTCGGCAGCGGCGTCGTCTTCCTGGAGCGCCTGGTCACCGGTGCGCGCCACGTCGAGGTCCAGGTCATCGCCGACGGTCAGGGCACCGCGTGGGCGCTCGGCGTCCGCGACTGCTCGGTCCAGCGTCGTAACCAGAAGGTCGTCGAGGAATCGGCATCGCCCGTCCTCTCCGAGGAGCAGGTCGCCGAGCTCAAGGCCTCCGCCGAGCGGCTCGCCGTCGCCGTCGGCTACCGCGGCGCCGCCACCGTCGAGTTCCTGTACCACCCCGGCGAGAAGCTCTTCGCCTTCCTCGAGGTCAACACCCGACTCCAGGTCGAGCACCCGATCACCGAGATCACCAACGGCTTCGACCTCGTCCGTGCCCAGCTGCACGTCGCGTCCGGCGGCAAGCTCGACGGCGAACCGCCGCGCGAGCGCGGACACGCCATCGAGGCGCGCCTCAACGCCGAGGATCCCGACCGCGACTTCGCACCGGCCCCCGGTCGCATCAACCTCCTCGAACTGCCGGCCGGCCCGGGTATCCGCGTCGACACCGGCGTGAGCGAGGGCGACACCATCCCCGCCGACTTCGACTCGATGATCGCCAAGATCATCGCCTACGGACGTGACCGCGACGAAGCGCTCGGCCGCCTGCGCCGGGCGATGCGCGAGACCCGCGTGATCATCGCCGGTGGCGCCACCAACAAGTCCTTCGTGCTCGAGCTGCTCGACCAGCCCGAGGTGATCGACGGCAGCGCCGACACCGGCTGGATCGACCGCGTCCGCGCCGAGGGCCGCCTGGTCGCGAACCAGCATTCGGCGATCGCACTGATCGCCGCCGCGATCGACGCCTACGAGGAGCAGGAGCAGGTCGAACAGCAGCGTCTGATGTCGACCGCCTCGGGCGGCCGTCCGCAGGTCCAGCACGACAGCGGTCGTCCGCTCGACCTCAAGCTGCGCGGCGCCACCTACCGGGTCCGCGTCGCGCGGATCGGCGCGCATCGCTTCCGTGTGAGCATCGAGGCAGGTACCGACACCCGCACCGTCGACGTCGAGCTCGAGCGCTTCGACGACCATGCCGCCCAGCTCGTGGTCAACCGTGAACGGTTCCGGCTCGTCACCGACACCCACGGTCCCGTCCACCTCGTCGACGTCGACGGGATCACCCACCGCGTCAGCCGCGACGAGGGCGGCATCGTCCGCTCGCCGGCACCCGCGCTGGTCGTCGCCACTCCGCTGCAGGTCGGCGACGAGGTCGAGGCCGGCGCCCCGGTGCTGGTCCTGGAGGCCATGAAGATGGAGACCGTGTTGCGCGCTCCGGTCCGCTCACGTCTCAAGGAATGTGCGGTGTCCGTGGGCGCACAGGTGGAGACCGGAGCGACGCTGCTGCGGCTCGAACCGCTCGCCGACGAGGACGAAGAAACTCCGGAGGAAGTCGCGGGCGTCGACATCGAGCTGCCCGTCGAACCCGAGGTCGAGGCCGACGAGCGCACCACCCGTACGCAGGAGGACCTGCGCGCCCAGCTACTCGGCTACGACGTCGACCCGCACGACCGCACCCGTCTCCTCGACGAGTACCTCGCGGTGCGGCGCGCCGCGATGGCCAGCGGTCGCCGGCCGCTCGCCGACGAGCTCGAACTCATCACCGTGTTCGCCGACATCGCCGAGCTGAGCCAGAACCGGCCGTCCAGCGACGAGCTCGGCGTCGAGCACGTCCACAGTGCGCGCGAGAACTTCCACACGTACCTGCAGAGCCTCGACGTGGAGCGGGACGGCCTGCGCGCCGCCTTCCACGATCAGCTCAGCCGGGCGCTGCGGCACTACGGGGTCACCGAGCTCGACCGGACCCCGGAGCTCGAGGCCGCGGTCTTCCGCATCTTCCTGGCGCTGCAGAACCCGACCGGGTCCGTCACCGTCATCAGCACCCTGCTGCGTGAGTGGCTGCAGGAGCCGACGCCCCGCGACGAGCTGCGCGACGACGTGGGCCCCGCCCTCGACCGCCTGATCGCCGCGACCCAGATGCGCTACCCCGCGATCGCCGACCTCGCCCGTGGCGTCGTCTACGCGTGGTACGGCCAGCCGCTGCTGCTCCGCGATCGTGCCCGCGTCTACAGCAACGTGCGCAAGCAACTCCGCTACCTCGACGAGAACCCGAACGCCGCGGACCGCGACGAGCGCATCGACAACATGGTGCGCAGCACCGAGCCGCTGGTCCGTCTCCTCGGCCAGCGCATCGAGCGGGGTAGCACCGACAACCGGGTGATGCTCGAGGTCCTGACCCGCCGCTACTACGGCAACAAGGGGCTCTCGGACATCCGCAACCACGAGGCCGGCGGCACGACCTTCGTCGTCGCCGACCGCGAGGGCGGCAGCCTGATGTCCGCGGCCGTCGGTTTCGCGGCGCTGCCGTCGGTGCTGGAGGGTCTCGGCAAACTCGCCCGGGGCGCGGCTGCGGTCGACTCGGACATCTATCTCAGCTGGGAGCAGCAGCCGAACGACTTCGACGTGCTGGCCGAGACGCTGCACGAGATCGTCTCCAACGCCTCACTCCCCCCGCAGGTCCACCGCGTCACGATCACCGTGGCCGGCAGCGGCGATGCGCGGATGCACCACCACGTCACCTTCCGGCCGTCCGCGACCGGCATGGCGGAGGAACGACTCATCCGCGGTCTGCACCCGCACATCGCGCAGCGGATGCGGATGGAGCGCCTCCGCAAGTTCGACCTCACCCGGCTCTCCTCGGCCGACGACGAAGAGGTGTACCTCTTCCGTTGTGTTGCAAGGGAGAACCCGTCCGACGAACGGCTCATCGCGTTCGCTCAGGTGCGTGACCTCACGGCGGTCCGCGAACCCGGCGGACGTCTGTTGACGCTGCCCACCGCGGAGGCGACGCTCGCCTCGTGTGCGGACTCGATCCGCCGCGCCCAGCGCGGAGCGGCCCGTCCGTCGAGCACCAACCGCATCGTCCTCTACGTGTGGCCGCCCATCGACGACGACGCGTCGATCCTCGACATGATCGCCGGTCACATCCGCGGTGTCACACAGGGAATCGGCCTCGAAGAGGTCCAGGTGATCGCTCGTCGGCGCAATCCCGAAACCAGGGATCTCACCAAGGTGTCGATTCACTTCTCGCTCACCGCGACCGGCGAATTCGACGTCAAGGTCGGGGAACCGTCCGAGACCCCGATCGAGCCCGTCGACGAGTACCGACAGAAGGTCAAGCGCGCCGCGGCACGCAACACCGTCTATCCGTACGAGTTGGCCGAGATCCTCGGTGAATTCACCGAATACGACCTCGACGCCGAGCATCGTCTCGTCCCGGTCGACCGACCCAAGGGCCGCAACACCGCGGCGATGGTCGCCGGTCTGGTCACCACCCCGACCGAGAAGTTCCCCGAGGGCGTCACCCGCGTGGTCCTGCTCGGCGATCCCACCAAATCGCTTGGTGCGCTGTCGGAACCGGAGTGCAGCCGGGTCATCGCCGCACTCGATCTCGCCGAACAGATGCAGGTGCCGCTCGAGTGGTACGCGCTGTCCTCGGGCGCCCGGATCTCGATGGACTCCGGCACCGAGAACATGGACTGGGTCGCCCGCGCGCTGAAGCGTGTCGTCGAGTACACCCAGGCGGGTGGCGAGATCAACATCGTCGTGGCGGGCATCAATGTCGGTGCGCAGCCGTACTGGAACGCCGAGGCGACGATGCTCATGCACACCAAGGGCATCCTGGTCATGACCCCGGATTCGGCGATGGTCCTCACCGGCAAGCAGTCGCTGGACTTCTCCGGCGGTGTCTCGGCCGAGGACAACTTCGGCATCGGTGGTTACGACCGCGTGATGGGCCCGAACGGCCAGGCGCAGTACTGGGCACCGAATCTCGGTGCGGCACGCGATGTCCTGATGTCCCACTACGAGCACACCTACGTGCTTCCGGGCGAGCGCACCCCGCGTCGTGCGATCACGACCGATCCGTCGGACCGGGACGTCTCCGATTACCCGCACGTGCTCGCCGGCAGCGACTTCACCACGGTGGGTCAGGTCTTCTCGCGGGAACACAACCCGGATCGCAAGAAGCCCTTCGACATCCGCACCGTGATGCGCGCCGTCGCCGACCAGGATCACGTCGTCCTCGAACGCTGGGCCGGCATGGCCGACGCCGAGACGGCCGTCGTGTGTGACGTCCACCTGGGCGGCATCCCGGTGTGCATGCTGGGCATCGAGTCGCGTGAGGTCGCGCGTCGTGGCTACAAGCCGACCGACGGACCCGACACGTACACCGCGGGCACGCTGTTCCCGCAGTCGTCGAAGAAGGCGGCCCGCGCGATCAACGTGGCCAGCGGCAACCGTCCGCTCGTCGTTCTCGCGAACCTGTCGGGGTTCGACGGTTCGCCGGAGTCGATGCGCAAACTGCAGCTCGAGTACGGCGCCGAGATCGGCCGGGCGATCGTCAACTTCCGCGGCCCGATCGTGTTCTGCGTGATCTCGCGCTATCACGGCGGTGCGTTCGTGGTGTTCTCGAAGGCGCTGAACCCGAACATGACCGTGCTGGCCATCGACGGTTCGTTCGCGTCCGTGCTCGGCGGTGCGCCCGCGGCCGCGGTCGTGTTCGCCGGTGAGGTCGCCAAGCGCGTCGCCGCCGATCCTCGCGTCCGCGAGCTCGAGGCGAGCGTCGCCGAGTCGTCCGGTACCGATCGCTCGAGCCTGAACGCGGAACTCGCCGACATCCTGCAGTCCGTTCGTGCCGAGAAGATCAGCGAGATCGCCGCCGAGTTCGACAAGGTGCACAGCATCCAGCGGGCCGTCGAGGTCGGTTCGGTCGACGCGGTCATCGGTGCCGAGGAGCTGCGTCCGCGGATCATCGGGGCGATCGAGAACTCCCCGGCGTGGGGCAAGACGGACTCGCATGCCGTGAGTTCCTGACCCTCGGAGTCCTGAACTCTCAGCACAATCGCCACCTCCGGCGGAATCGCTATCAGTAGATAGCGAACCGCCCGGGGTGGCGATTGTCGTATGTGGGCGTGTGATCAGTTGGTTCTTCTTGCGGGCGGGACGTTCGTCCTCCCGGCGTGTTCTGCGTGCCATGGGTGTCTCCTGAGGTCGTGGTTCACCAGCTGGACTTGTGGATACCGGGCAACTCTCCGCGATGAGCGAGTTCGCGGAACCGCACACGGGAGAGACCGGCCTTCCCGATGTATCCGCGCGTTCTACCGGTCCTCCTTGAAATCGACGTGGGCGCGGGCGATCGGGTCGTACTTGCGGAGCACCAAGCGGTCCGGGTCGTTGCGGCGGTTCTTCCGGGTCACGTAGGTGTATCCGGTACCGGCCGTGGACCGGAGCTTGACGATGGGCCGGATCTCGTTGCGCGCCATCAGATCTTCTCTCCTCGTGCGCGCATCGTGCGCAACACGGACTCGATGCCGTACCTGTCGATGGTCGAGATCCCCTTCGTACTCACCCGGAGGGTGATGTACCGGCCCTCGCTGGGGACGAAGTACCGCTTGCGCTGGATGTTCGGGTCCCAGCGACGCGACGTACGCCGATGGGAGTGCGAGACCTGTTTGCCGAAGCGCGGTTCACGGCCGGTGACCTGGCACCGTCGAGACATGACGTCCTCCTTATTGACAATGATTGGCATTAGTGTCGCGGCCACGGTACCGTCGACCTCACGTAAATGGAAATGATTCTCAATAGCCAGGAGTGTTGCCGTGTTCGAGCCCGACGCCGCCGACGGTCAGGTGCGCCACCTGCCGGCCGACATCCGGACGCCAGTCGTCCTGGTGACCGGCCTCGACCGGCCCGTCCTCTCGCGGATCGGCGACGCGCTGGAGGCCGACGCCGGAACGGTGCAGGTCCATCACGATCTGCGACACGTCGGCGAGGGCCGGGTGGTGCGAACACTGAGCTGGCGGGAGGCTGATGGTCGGCGGCGCGACGGGGTCACCGTGATCGAACTCGCCCACGGCTGTGTGTCGTGCACGCTGCGGGAGGACCTGCTTCCCCTGCTTCGGCGTCTTCATCGGCGATCGTCGGTGCGGCGCATCGTGCTCACGCTCGACCCGATTCTGGAGCCCGAACGGGTGGCCTGGTCCATCGAGCACGTCATCGTCGACGGCATGTCCGGCATCCCGGCGGCACCGGCAGCACTGGACGTACGGGTCGATTCCACGATCACCGCTGTGGCAGAACAGGATTGGCTGGATTCCGCGACGGGCGACCGCATCCTCGGCGAAGTATTGCCCGTCCCGCCCGACGACGAGCGCACACTGGCACAGGTCGCGGTCGGTCAAGTCGCCTTCGCGGACGCCCTCGTCGTCGCCGGAACGGATCCCAGCACTCGGGACGCCTGGGAATCCGCTCGTCTCATGGCCGTCCTCAAGCGGCTGGCACCGCAGGCGCCGATGATGTTCGAGCTGCCGGAACGCCCGGTCAGTCCCCTGCTGATGGAGCAGCTGGTCACCGCGATCCCGCGATCCTCGCGCCGGGGGCGCATCGACGGACCACACGACCCGCTCCTCGCCGATCAGCCCTCCCTCGACCCTGATTGCGGTGTCACCTGGATGGAGTTCACCGCCGACCGGCCACTCCATCCCGGTCGCCTGCACGACGCGATCGATTCCCTTCTCGACGGCGTGGTCTGCGCCCGTGGGCGGCTGTGGCTCGCCACGCAATCCGACGAGGCGTTGTGGCTGGAGTCGGCCGGCGGCGGTCTGCGCGTCGCACCCGGAGGACGCTGGCTGGCCGCGATGGACGACGACGAACTCAGGCAGGTCACACCTGAGCGGCGCGCACTCGGCGCGCTGCGCTGGGACGACGACCACGGCGATCGCCATTCGTCGTTGGTCGTGCTCGTCCACCGCGGCGTCCCGGACGACATCGCCGAGGCATTACGCAACGCCTGCGTGAACGACGTCGAATTCGCTGCCGGACAGGAGTTCTGGTCAACGTTCGACGATCCTTTCGGACGGTTCCACGCAGACCCCTGCGACGACGTCGACGACATCGTGGTCCCGATGGCCGACAGTCCCATGACCGGGGATCCATCCGACAACTGACCCGGCGACCACGACCACGTGGACCGACGGAAATGTGTACCCGCTCATCGTCATCGACGTCACCAGCGACTCGCACCCCTTCTACACCGGGTGTCCACCATCCCCGACGTCGCGGGGCGGGCCGAGAAGTTCCGGCGCCGGTATCCACATCTGGACCGGTGACGTATCGCCGATCCTCAGGCATGGTGGAGAGATGGCGGACAACGAGCAGCCCGACTGGACGACCACCGAAGCCGACCTGAAGGCCGACCCCGACATGCCCGAGCAGCCCGGCGAACGAGACGGCCCGGGGTCGGTGTTCCCCTCGGCCGACGACACCCCGATCGGTGAGACCAAGCGCATCGCGGAGGAGAAGGCCACCTACGACGCGGCGCCGGCCGATGCCGATTCGAGCAGGGATCATGCGGTCGGCGGATCGGAGGGCACTGCCGATGGCCAGTGAACGACGCACCATCGTGCTGACGGGTGCCAGCGACGGGATCGGTGCCGTCGCGGCCCGCGCGCTGGCCGGGCCCTCGACGAATCTGGTGATCGTCGGACGGTCCCGACGGAAACTCGCGCCGATCGCCGCCGAAACCGGTGCGACTCCGTTCACCGCCGACTTCGCCGATCTCTCCGAGGTGCGTGAGCTGGCCACTCAGATCGCCGGCACCGTTGACTCCATCGACGTCCTGATGAACAACGCCGGTGGGACGTTCTCGCCGTCGATGCGGACCGCAGACGGACACGAGCCGAACTTCCAGATCAATCACCTCGCGCCGTTCCTGCTGACCAATCTGCTGCGCGACCGACTGGCCGCCGGCGGTCCGTCGCTGGTCCTGAACACCTCGAGCGTCGGCAATCTCGCCGGGAGTGTGGATCTCGACGACCTGGACTTCGAGCGACGCAGGGCATTAGGCGGACGAACCTACGGCACCGCGAAGCTGATGAACATCCTGTTCACCCGCGGCATCGCGCAGCGCTGGACAGATGACAAGATCTATTCCGCCGCAGTGCATCCCGGTCCGGCGGCGACCAGTTTCGGTCGGGATTCGCGACTCGTCGGCCTGGCCTACCGATCCCCGCTTGCCAAGCTGGTGACCATCACACCGGAGCAGGGCGCAGCACCACTCATCGCACTCGCCGAGCGCGGCGCGGATCCGTCGGTCAACGGCGTCTATTTCAGCCGCCACAAGCCGAACGGACGCGAGAACCGTCAGGCACACGACCAGAGGCTCATCGACGGCCTGTGGGAGAAGTCGACGGAACTGACCGGGCTCACCTGACCCGCTGACGGGTCATCCCAACCGAAGGAGAGCAAGATGACACACAACATTCTCTTCGTCATGACCGGCGCCGATGCGTGGACGCTGAACGACGGATCGAGTCACAAGACCGGATTCTGGGCCGAGGAGGCGGCGGCGCCCCTCGAGGTCTTCCGCAAGGCCGGCTACTCGGTGACCGTCGCAACGCCGGGCGGCGTGCGTCCACCGGTCGACGAGGGCAGCCTCAGTCCCGACGCGGTCGGTTCCGCGGAACGCGCCGACGAGATCCGGAATGTGGTCGAGACCGCTCCCGAACTCCAGAAACCCATCTCGCTGTCCGACGTGAAGATCGCCGATTACAACGCCGTATTCGTGCCCGGCGGCCACGGACCGATGGAGGATCTCGCGGTGGACGCCGATGCCGGCGCGCTCCTCATCGCCGCCGACCAGGCCAAGAAGACGATCGGCATCGTCTGTCACGGACCCGCGGTCCTGCTGGCCGCGAAGGGCGAGGACGGCGTGAACGTCTTCTCCGGCCGCACCGTCACATGCTTCGGCAATGCCGAGGAGCAGCAGGCCGGGTTGGCCGACAAGGCACCCTGGCTTCTCGAGGACCGGCTCACGCACGAGGGCTTCAAGGTCACCCTCGGACTGCCGTGGACCGTGCACACCCAGGCCGACGGCAACCTGCTGACCGGGCAGAACCCGGCGTCGTCGGAGAAGCTGGCGCACGAGGTCGTGCAGCGGGTGAAGAAGATGGCGGAGGAGTCGGCGTAGCGCCGGTCAGGCCGGTAACAGCCCCGTGACGAGCGCATCGACGATGTCGTCGATGCGCTCGTCGGGCAAGAGCGGTCCGGTGAGCTGATCGAGGATCAGCCCGTCCACCGCGTAGTGGAAGAGCGCGATCTCCCGCGCCGATCCGGGCAGGCCGGCCTGCTCGTTGAAGGCCACGTCACCGGCGAACCCGGTACGACGCCACGTGCCGATGATCTCGGCGACCTCGGGTCGTCGAATGCCCTCGAGCCGTAGTTCGATCAGCGCGATCGTCACGTCGCGATTTGCAAGAAGCCGTTCGACGATGTTGCGCAGGTACTCGGCGAAGAGCTTCTGACTCGGCGGCCGGCCGGCGCGCTCGGCAATGAATTCGTCACTGGGCGCGAGACGCTCACCGATGCGCTCGACCAGCCCGTGGAGGAGCGCTGCCCGGTTCCGGAAGTAGTTCGTCGTCGTGCCCTGCGGAACGCCCGCCTCCCGATCCACTGCACGGTGCGTGAGTCCCCGTGCGCCCGCTGTCGCGAGCACCGTCAGTCCGGCGTCGGCGAGTGCGCGGCGTCGTTCGTCGTTTCGGACCATGGCAAGAACGATAGCGCGAACCACTACAGCTGTTGTACATTCCCAACCACTACACCTGAAGTGATTGGAGTGAGCATGCGAGAACTCGTGTACTACGTGGCGGTGAGCCTCGACGGGTACATCGCGGGACCGGACGGACAGTTCGACGCCTTCCTCGTCGAGGGCGACCACATGACCGGCATCAACGAGCGCTTCCCCGACACGATCCCCACCGACTACGCATCGGCCCTCGGCATCGACCAGAGCGGCGGTGGCTTCGACACCGTCCTCATGGGAGCCAACACCTACGCCGTCGGACTGCCGGAAGCTCCGAGTCCGTACCGGCACCTCGACCAGTACGTGTTCACCCATCACCCGATGCAACCGGTCGACGGGGTGACATTCACGGACCGGGATCCCGTCGAGCTGGTGCGGGAACTCAAGCCCCGGGAGGGCAAGGACATCTGGTTGTGCGGCGGCGGATCCCTGGCGACGCAGTTGGCCGCCGAGATCGACCGACTGGTGCTCAAGCGGCAACCGCTGCTGTTCGGCAACGGCACCCCGTTGTTCGCGCCGGGGTCGTATGCGCCGGGTCGGTTCGAACGGGTCAGCAGCCGGGAGTTCGAGACCGGGGTGACGTTCACGGAGTACGTCCGCGCGTGACCCGCTCACATTCTCCGTGTGCGCGAAACCAAAACGCACCACCGGGGTCCGGTGGTGCGTTGCGGTTCTTTCAGTGGTGGAGCCTAGGAGATTCGAACTCCTGACATCTGCCTTGCAAAGGCAGCGCTCTACCAACTGAGCTAAGGCCCCGTGCCGACCGAGAACGGGTCGACGGGTGCGAATCGGAAGTCCGAAAACTTCGGTGTCGCAGTGGGCCTAGGAGGACTTGAACCTCCGACCTCTTCGTTATCAGCGAAGCGCTCTAACCGCCTGAGCTATAGGCCCTTGAACCGAGAAGTGAGGTTACCCGACGGATCCCCGACCAGCCAAAACGGCTGGTCAGGGGCTCGACTCAGTCGAGGTCCGCGAGGGTCACCTCGGCGCCGCCGACGAGGTCGGCACAGATGTTGTAGATGTAGCTGCCGACCGTCGCGATGGCCGTCAGCAGAATGGCGTTGATGGCCCCCAGCAGGGCCGCCACGCCGAAAACGGTGCCGGCTCCGATGACATCCCCGGCGGAGCTCGATTCGTCCGCCACGAGCGTTCCGAAGCTGTTGTTGACCTGATCCCAGATACCCATGCCGTCGAAGATCAGGTACAGCACGGCGATGGCGATCATCCAGATGAAGAACCCGACGAACGACAGCACCGCGGCGATCTTGAAGGTCGCCCACGGATCGATCCGGCGCAGTTGCACCGCCGCGCGCAGAGCCGTGCCGGCTCCGACCTGACGCGGAGCCGACCGCGGAGGAACCTTCGCCGGCGCAACGGCCGGCGGCGCCTCCGGCGGACGCTTCAGATCGGCCGTGTGGTGGATCTGATCGAGATCGGGCAGATCCTGTCCGGGCAGGTTCTCCCGGTCGATCGTGCTCGTCGGCGACTCGACGAAACCGGGCTCGTCGGTCGCGACGGCCGAACCCGGTCGCCGTGGACTGTCGAGCTTGGTGACGGGAGCCTGCTGGCCGCTCATGCTGGCGGCGGCGGTGCCGCTGTTGGTCACGATGCCGCGCGGCGGCGGACCGCCACGGTGCTCTTGCGGCGGGCCGCTCCGATTCTCCTGCGGCCGGCCGTCGCGATTGTCCTGTGCGTTCGGGCGCGAGTCGTCCTCACGCCCGAACGCCTCCGTCGGCGCGGAGCCCGACGAATCCTCGACCGGTCCACGCTGCCACGGCGGCACCAGCCCACCGGTCGGTGTGCCCGAACCGGGACCGGACGGGCGCCCGTTCTTTTCCTGGTTCGGCTCGTTCGGTGTGCTCACAGGCAATCCCTCACTCTGGCGTCACTGCCGATGGACATCGACGCGTCGGGTCACTTTCTACCGTCACCGACTGGTCGGCTGCACGTGTTCTCAACCCTAACGCCTACTCCGAGGCGTCCGTCTCCTCCGGCTCGTCGGCGTTGCGGGCGATCGCGATGACGGTGGTGCCCTCGTCGAGGTTCATAAGACGCACACCCTTGGTCTGGCGTCCCGCCTTGCGGACCTGCTTGGCCGCGGTGCGGATGACACCGCCGCCCGAGGTGATCGCGTACAGCTCCGAGTCGTCGTCGACGATGAGCGCGCCGATGAGTTCACCGCGCCGGCGGTCGTGGGCGATGGTGAGCACACCCTTGCCGCCACGGCCCTGGACGGGGTAATCGTCCATACCGGTGCGCTTGGCGTAACCACCCGACGTCGCGACGAGCAGGTAGGTGTCCTCGCGAACCACGTTGAGCGACAACAGGGTGTCGTCGGCGTTGAACCGCATGCCCTGGACACCCGACGTCTGCCGGCCCATCGGACGCAAGGCCTCGTCGTCGGCGTGGAAGCGGATCGACTGACCCTTCTGCGACACGAGCAGCAGATCGTCGTCGGCACTGCACAGCTGGGCGCCGACCAGTTCGTCCTCACCGCGCAGGTTGATCGCGGCGATGCCGCCGGAGCGGTTGGAGTCGAAGTCGACGAGCTTGGACTTCTTCACCAGACCGTTGCGGGTGGCGAGCACCAGGTACGGCGCGTCCTCGTAGGTCTTGAGCTGGATGACCTGCGCGATGCGTTCCTCCGGCTGGAAGGCCAGCAGGTTGGCGACGTGCTGACCGCGTGCGGTGCGGTTGGCCTCGGGCAGCTCGTAGGCCTTCGCCCGATAGACCCGGCCCTTGGTGGTGAAGAACAGGATCCAGTCGTGCGTCGAGCACACGAAGAAGTGCTTGACGATGTCGTCCTGCTTGAGACCCGCGCCCTGGACGCCCTTGCCGCCGCGACGCTGGCTGCGGTAGAGGTCGGTCTTGGTGCGCTTGGCGTAGCCGGTCTCGGTGATCGTGACGACGACATCCTCACGCGCGATCAGATCCTCGTCGCTGACATCACCGTCGGCGGCGATGATCTTGGTGCGGCGCTCGTCGCCGTACTTCTCCACGACCTCCTTGAGCTCGTCACGCACGATGGCGCGCTGACGCTCCGGCTTGTCGAGGATGTCCTTGTAATCGGCGATCTCCAGCTCGATCTCGGCGAGTTCGTCGACGATCTTCTGACGTTCCAACGCCGACAGGCGACGCAGCTGCATCGCCAGGATGGCGTCGGCCTGGATCTCGTCGATGTCGAGCAGCTCGATGAGGCCGGTGCGCGCGGTGTCGGTGTTGGCCGACCGGCGGATCAAGGCGATCACTTCGTCAAGCGCGTCAAGGGCTTTCACCAGACCGCGCAGGATGTGTGCGCGTTCCTCGGCCTTGCGCAACCGGTACCGCGTGCGCCGCACGATGACGTCGATCTGATGCGCCACGTAGTAGCGGATCATCTGGTCGAGACGCAGGGTGCGCGGCACCCCGTCGACGATGGACAGCATGTTGGCGCCGAAGCTGGTCTGCAGCTGGCTGTGCTTGTACAGGTTGTTCAGCACCACCTTGGCCACCGCGTCACGACGCAGCGTGACCACGATGCGCATGCCGACGCGGTCCGAGGACTGGTCCTCGATCCGGCTGATGCCCTTGAGCTTTCCTTCGTTGACCTGCTCGGCGATCGACTGGATGAGGTTGTCCGGGTTGACCTGGTAGGGCAACTCGGTGACCACCAGCGTGGTGGTGCCCTTGTTCTCCTCGATGTCGACGACGCTGCGCATGCGGATGCTGCCGCGGCCGGTGGTGTAGGCGTCCTTGATCCCCTGGCTGCCGACAATCAGTCCGGCCGTGGGGAAATCGGGTCCCTTGATGCATTCCATGCAGGCGGCGAGGGTGGTCTCGTCGTCGGCGTCGTGATTCTCCAGGGCCCAGAACACCGCGTCGGCAACCTCATTGAGGTTATGCGGCGGCATATTGGTGGCCATACCGACGGCGATACCGCCGGATCCGTTGATCAACAGGTTGGGGATCCGCGCGGGCAGGACCGTCGGCTCATTGGTCTTGCCGTCGTAGTTCGGCGTGAAATCGACTGTCTCCTCGCCGATGTCACGCAGCATCTCCATGGCGAGCGGGGTCAGGCGGGCCTCGGTGTAACGCATGGCGGCCGCGCCGTCGTTGCCGCGGGAACCGAAGTTGCCCTGTCCGTCGATGAGCGGATAACGCATCGACCACGGCTGAGCGAGACGCACCAGGGCGTCATAGATCGCCGTGTCGCCGTGGGGATGGTAGTTACCCATCGTCTCCGCAACGGGTTTCGCCGACTTCACGTAGCTGCGGTCGGGTCGGAAACCAGCGTCGAAGGATGCGTATAACAGTCGGCGATGCACCGGCTTGAGGCCGTCGCGCACCTCGGGAAGCGCGCGGCCCACGATCACGCTCATCGCGTAATCGATGTAGCTCTTCTGCATCTCCTGGCCGAGATCGACAGGTTCGATGCGGTCGCCTTCACCGCCGGCGGGCGGCAGGGTGGTGTCAGTCATTGTGGTTTCTTTCTCCGATCACTGCGAACTCAATCGATCCGTGATCAGACATCAAGGAAACGAACGTCTTTCGCGTTACGGGCGATGAAGCTTCGACGTGCGGCGACGTCCTCACCCATGAGGATGGAGAACAGTTCGTCGGCGGCAGCGGCGTCGTCGAGCGTCACCTGGCGGAGGACGCGCACCGCCGGATCCATGGTGGTCTCCCACAGTTCCTTGGCATTCATCTCGCCGAGACCCTTGTAGCGCTGGATGCCGTCGTCGCTGTTGATCTTCTTTCCGGCCGCACGGCCCGCCTCGAGCAGGCCGTCGCGCTCGCGATCGGAGTAGGCGAACTCCGGAGCCGACTTCTGCCACTTGAGCTTGTACAGCGGCGGCTGCGCCAGGAACACGTGACCGTGCTCGATGAGCGGACGCATGAAACGGAACAGCAGCGTCAGCAGCAGCGTCGAGATGTGCTGGCCGTCCACGTCGGCGTCGGCCATCAGCACGATCTTGTGATAGCGCAGCTTGGAGATGTCGAATTCGTCGTGGATGCCGGTGCCGAAGGCGGTGATGATCGACTGGACCTCGGCGTTCTTGAGGACGCGATCGATACGGGCCTTCTCGACGTTGATGATCTTGCCGCGCAGCGGGAGGATCGCCTGGTACATCGAATCGCGACCGGACTTGGCGCTACCGCCGGCCGAGTCGCCCTCCACGATGTAGACCTCGCACTTGGTCGGGTCGTTGCTGCGGCAGTCGGCGAGCTTGCCGGGTAGGCCGCCGATGTCGGTTGCGGTCTTGCGGCGCACCATCTCTCGTGCACGACGCGCCGCCATGCGGGCCTGTGCGGAGTCGGCGGCCTTCTTGATGATGATCTTGGCCTCGGCGGGATTCGCCTCGAACCAGTGACCCAGGTGCTCGTTGCAGGTGCGCTGGACGAAGCCCTTGATCTCGGTGTTGCCGAGCTTGGTCTTCGTCTGGCCCTCGAACTGCGGATCGGCGACCTTCACCGAGATCACCGCGGCGAGACCCTCGCGGATGTCGTCGCCGGTGAGCTTGCCGTCCTTCTCCTTGATCAGCTTCTTCTCGAGCGCGTACTTGTTGACCGTGCTGGTCAGCGCCGCACGGAAGCCCTCTTCGTGTGTGCCGCCCTCATGGGTGTTGATCGTGTTGGCGAAGGTGTGCACCGACTCCGAGTAACCGGCGTTCCACTGCATCGCGATCTCGACCTCGTGCCCCTCGCCCTTGGCGTTGAACCCGATGACGGTGGTGTGGATCGACTGCTTGGTGCGGTTGAGGTGCTTGATGTAGTCGACGAGCCCGTCCGGGTAGTGGTACGTGCGCGTCTTCGGCTTCGCCGCGGCCGCGGCCTTCTCGGTCTCGGTCTTGACCGTCTCGGCGACCTCGGTGGTCGGGGCGGCCTCGTCGTCGCCGTTGGCATCGCCCGGCGCCTCGACGGCCTGGGGTCGCTGGTCGGTCAGCGTGATGGTCAGACCCTTGTTGAGGAAGGCCATCTCCTGCAGACGCCGCGCCACGGTCTCGGCGTTGAACCGGGTGGTCTCGGTGAAGATCTCCGGGTCCGGCCAGAACCGCACCGTCGTACCGGTCTTACGGGTGGCGTCGCCCTTCTCCAGGGGACCCGGCTTGGCGTAGGAGTAGGTCTGCTCCCAGTTGAAGCCGTCGTTCGCGATCTCGAGCTCGACCTTGGTCGACAGTGCGTTGACCACCGAGATGCCGACGCCGTGCAGACCACCGGACACCGCGTAGGCATCGGAGTCGAACTTGCCGCCGGCGTGCAGCTGGGTCATGACGACCTCGACGGTGGGAACGCCGGTCCGGTGCATGCCGGTCGGGATGCCACGACCGTCGTCGACGACCTGGACGCCGCCGTCCTCGAGGAGCGTGACGTCGACGCGGCTTGCGAAGCCGGCCATCGCCTCGTCGACCGAGTTGTCGACGACCTCCCAGATCAGATGGTGCAGGCCGCGTTCACCGGTGGAACCGATGTACATGCCGGGCCGTTTGCGGACGGCTTCCAAACCTTCGAGGATGTTGATCGAGTCGGCGCCGTACTCTGACGGCTTCTTCTTGCTCTTCTTGGGTCCGGTGTCGTTGGTGTCGGCCACGAGGTGCGTCCGCTCCTGTTCTGCTCATCGGCGGATCCCAGGTACCCGGTATCCGTCGTCGATCTTCTCGACCAGGGGGCGGGCAGGGCGATGCGCACACAGGAATGCCCGGGACTTCCCGGGTTGCCTGAAGGCGACGGTCGATCTGCCGTTTGTGGTCCCCTGTCGGGACAACTCCTCACAGTGTACTGCCTGACTTGCCCAGGAACGTGCATCCGGGGCCGCTAACAGGCCCTCAGATCGATTATTTTGGACAGAGCCCGGTTCGATCGTGGCCTGGGGAGGAAAATCGGCTCACGGGGCGCATCGACTAGTAATGTGCGGGCGAGTCTGCTAGGCCCGGCTCACCCGTAGGTGTCACGGGGGCCCCTCCCCCGCACATGTCGCTCGCCTTTTCGCCACGACGGCCCCTTGGGCCCGCTGATGCGCAGGGACTTCACCACGCCGTCGCCGACCGCCGCCGCGATCTTCGCCAGGATCTGCGACTGCACGTACCGCAGCTGCGTCGCCCACGCGGTGGACTCGGCCTGCACGTGAAGTACGTTGTCCCGCAATTCAATCGGCTTCGCATGTGCGGCGATGTCGGCGCCCACGATCGTATCCCACATCCCGAACAGGGTGCCCTCGCCGATCTTCTCCTGCCAGCCGCGGTCCTTGGCCAGGCCGCCGACGAGACGACCGAACGGTTGGGGATCCCGCGCGTCCGGCCCCGACCCCGACCATCGCTTACGGCTCTGCGCACCCCTGGGTGTCCGGCGGACCGGAGACGCTCGACCGCGTCCCACCGACTTCCCGGCCGCCCGCGCCGCGGCGCGCGCCTCCTCGAGGGCCTTGCGGGCACGTTCGTATCCGCCGAGTTCGCCCGGCTCGATCGGCCGGTTCGACGGCTCCCCCGCCGCGTCGGGACGCGACCAGTGTGTTTCGTCACTCATCGGAGACCCCACTCACCGGTTCCTCGACCCGCTCGGTCACCGCATCCGTGTCGTCCCCGACGATCGTGGAGCGACGACCGTCCTCGTCGTCGAGGACGTCGACGAAGATGCGGCGACCACCGATCTCGGCCGGGATGTCATCGGCGACGGCGGCGGTGATCAGCAACTGCTCCGCGCCGGCGGTGAACTCCACGAGCTTCTCCCGACGCTTCACGTCGAGTTCGGCGAAGACGTCGTCGAGCATGATGACCGGCTCGATGCCCTCGGCGCGCGTCAACTCGACGGATCCGAGCCGCAACGCCAGCGCCAACGACCACGATTCACCGTGGGAGGCAAAGCCTTTCGCCACATCAGCGCCGAGGACGATGTCGATGTCGTCGCGGTGTGGTCCAACCAGGCACATACCTCGCTCGATCTCTTTGTCGCGCAGTTCGCCCAGTCGCGCGGCGAGGACCTCACTGATCGACTCGGCCGTGGCGGTGTCGAACTCGACCCCGCCGGCGGGCCGGTAGCGCAGCGTCGCCGGCCGTGAATGCGGCGCGATCGAGGCGTAGGACCGGGTGAAATGAGGTTCCAGTTCGGCCAGGACCTGCAACCGTGCAGCGGTCACCTGACCGCCGAGATCCGCGAGCTGGCCGTCCCAGACATCGAGGGTGCTGATGACCGAGTCGGCCTGGTCCCCGCCTCGACGCAGGGCCGCGGCCGCCGTCTTGAGCAGTGCCGACCGCTGTCGCAGCACCCGGTCGTAGTCGGCACGCGCGGCCACCCAGCGGGGACCGCGCTGCGCCACGAGTTCGTCGATGAAGCGTCGACGATCGCTCGGATCCCCACGGACCAGCGACAGATCTTCCGGGGCGAACAGCACGGTGCGCAGGATCCCGAGCAGATCGCGGGAGCGACGGGCCGGACTGCGGTTGATCGACGCCTTGTTGGCGCCTTCGGCGTTGATGCGCAGCTCCACCGTCAGTTCCCGGCCGTCGTTCTCGACGGTGGCGGTGACCAGAGCCGACGCGGATCCGGAGTGCACCAGCGGGGCGTCGGAACTCACCCGATGGGACCGCAGGGTCGCCAGGTAGAACAACGCCTCGAGCAGGTTGGTCTTGCCGAAGCCGTTCCGGCCGGTGAAGACCGTCGGGCCGGGCCGCAGATCGAGGTCCACAGCCCGCCACGAGCGGAAATCCCTCAGGTGCAGCTCACGAACGAACACTGTCGGTTGCGGTGATCGGCTGGGTGCGTGGTGCGGGTCAGCCCGGCAGGCGGACCGGCATCAGCAGGTAGCTGAACGCGCTCTCGGGGGCCACGAAGGCGCCGGATTCGTCGGCGACCGGATCCTCGCCGCTGGCCGGGCGCAGAACCGCCGGACGGCTCGGGGTGGTGAAACCGAAGTCGACGCTGTCGGCGTTGATCGCCGACAGCCCGTCCTGCAGGTAACCCGGGTTGAACGCAATGGTCAGCGGCTCGCCGCGGAACGACACCGGCAACTCTTCCTCGGCCTTGCCCGCTTCGTCGCCACCGGCGGTGAGCAGCACGGATCCCTCGGTGAACTCCATCCGGACCTGGGCGCCCCGCTCGGCGACCAACGCGACACGGCGGATCGCCTCGATCAGCGGAGCGCTGTCGATGGTCGCCACCGCGGTGTGGCTGGCGGGCAGCAGCTGACGGAACTTCGGGAACTCTGCGTCGAGCAGACGCGTGGTGGTCTTCTTGGTCTCGCCCAGAATGCCCAGGATGCCGTCGGATCCGATGGCGGCACCGGCGCCGAAAGCCAGCGAGACCACGCCGGTACCCTCCGCGCCGGCGGTCTTGGCACTCTCCGAAAGCGTCTTGGCCGGGACGAGAACCGCGCCCTTGGTATCGGGGTCCGAAGGCTCCCACTGCAATTCGCGCACCGCGAGGCGGAAACGGTCGGTGGCCGCGAGGACCACGGAGTTGCCCTCGATCTCCACTCGCACGCCGGTCAGCATCGGCAGGGTGTCATCCTTGCCGGCCGCGACGGCCACCTGCGAGATCGCCTCGGCGAACAGCTGCGACGGGATGGTGCCGGTGATCGACGGGACGTCGGGCAGCTGCGGGTAGTCCTCGACCGGCATCGTCGGCAGGGAGAACTTGGCGCTACCGCAGGTGATCGCGACGCGGGAACCGTCGAGGGTCACGTCGACGGGCTTGTTGGGCAGCGCCTTGGTGATGTCGGCCAGCAGACGACCGGACACCAGCACCTGGCCGGGCTCGGCGACCTCGGCGCCCAGGTTCTCCTGGGCCGAGACCTCGTAGTCGAATCCGGAGACGGTCAGACCGGTCTCGCCGACGTTGAGCACCACGCAACCCAGGACCGGTACCGGCGGACGAGAGGGCAGGCTTCGAGCGACCCAGGCGACGGAATCAGCGAACTCGTCACGTGCGACACGGAACTTCATGCTGGGAGGTTGCCCTTCTCTCTCGTGCGGATCGTCGGCATGCCGAAGCCGAAACGGCGGCATGGTCGATCACGTCCCACTTCCGGGAATCCCACTGTAGAACGCCACCGCCGATGCCGGGATGGTTGGGGCCAAGTCAGTCCGTCCGCGACGGCGGGGGCGCTCGGCCCGCGGATGGGTGTTGTGCACAGCCCTTCTTACAAAAGATTTCTCTTTAGAGAGGGATCCATCTCAGTAATAGGAACTGTGGAATCTGTGGACAACCGTGCCATCGGGCCAGTCGGACGGGGTACGGGGGTGTGTATGACCGGTGGACTGTCGTTGAGCCGAATCCCAAGAGTTTGTGGAGAAAACTTGTTGTTCGCGCGGCGTCCACCGACAGTGCACAAGTCTGCCCCTGTTATCCCAAGCCGGTGCACAGCCTTCGGACGCCGAAATCTGTCGTTCGTGATGGCCTGTCGAGTGCGGGAGAACACAGAAACTACGACGCGCGAGTCTCGACCCGGGGAGCAGAGTTGGGGTTCCGACCGGCCGGGGGTGACCTCGATACGCAGCCGGCGACAGACCCCTCGCGGGCCGTCCTCGGCATGTGCCGACAAACGAAACGCGCCTCCCGGGCCCGAGGGCACGAGAGGCGCGTGGAAAGCGGAGAAGAGAAGGAGCCCGCTCAGCCCACCGCACGCTGCTTGATACGCGCGGTGAGCTCCTGGACGTGGTCATAGACCTTGCGCCGCTCGGCCATCTCCTTGCGGATCTTGCGCTCGGCGTACATGACGGTCGTGTGGTCCCGGTCGAAGGTCTCACCGATCTTGGGCAACGACAGGTCGGTCAGCTCGCGGCACAGGTACATCGAGATCTGACGTGCCTGGGCGATGGACCGGGTCTTGCCGGGGCCGCGCAGTTCCTCGAGCGAGACGTCGAAGTACTCGGCGGTGATCGCCAGGATGCTGGCGGCACTGACCTCGAGGGTGCCCGAGTTCGGCAGCAGTGCCTGGAGAACGACGTCCGCGAGGGACTTGTCGAGAGCGGCGTCGTTGAGCGAGGCGAAGGCCGTCACGCGGATCAGCGCACCCTCGAGTTCGCGGATGTTGCGTTCGATCTTCGACGCGATGAGCTCGAGAACGTCGTCGGGCACGGCGATGTTGTCCATCTGCGCCTTCTTGCGCAGGATGGCGATACGGGTCTCCAGATCCGGCGGCTGAACGTCGGTGATCAGCCCCCACTCGAACCGGGTCCGTAGCCGATCTTCAAGCGTTGCAAGCTGTTTCGGCGGACGGTCGGACGAGATGACAATCTGCTTGCTGGCGTTGTGGAGCGTGTTGAAGGTGTGGAAGAACTCTTCCTGGATACCTTCTTTACCGACCAGGAACTGGATGTCGTCGACGAGCAGGACGTCGACGTCGCGATAGCGACGCTTGAACGCCACCCGTCGGTCGTCGCGGAGCGAGTTGATGAAGTCGTTGGTGAATTCCTCGGTCGAGACGTACTTGACGCGCATCCCGGGGAACAGACGCTGGGCGTAGTGCCCGGCCGCGTGGAGCAGGTGGGTCTTGCCCAGCCCCGACTCTCCCCAGATGAACAGCGGGTTGTACGCCCGGGCCGGGGCCTCGGACACCGCGACCGCCGACGCATGCGCGAAGCGGTTCGACGCACCGATGACGAAAGTGTCAAAGGTGTACTTGGGGTTCAGGTTTGCGCCGGAGGGAGACGGCGTGGTCGTCGGCCGCTCGGCGAAGTACGAGGCCCAGTCGCCCGACGGCCTCCCGGTGTCGGCGCCCGGTGTCTGTCCGGTACCGGGAGTGGCCGGGAATCCGGCACCGATGGCCGCACCCGGCACCGCGGAGTAGTCGGGCGCGACCGCCGCGCCGTTGACCGCGCGGGGTTCGGGAGCGGCCGGATCCGGTACGGGTTCGTCGTTGCGCGGGGTCGCGATGCGGACACCGAGATCGACCGGCTCATTGAGGTGACGACTCAGGACCGAACGGATGGTCTCCCGCAGATTCCGCTCGATCTGCTCCTGGACCAGAGCGGTCGGCACGGTGAGAAGAGCGAAACCCTCAGTGAGTGTGAGGGGACGAACCAGTGACAGCCACGCCTTCTGCTGGCGTGTCAGTGGTTCATGGTCACGTGCGGCTTCGTCGTCGTTGAGTTCGGCGACGACCTGCTGCCACACCTCACCGAATGTGTCGCGGTCTGAAGTCACGGGGCTGGCCTCCTGACCCGGAAAACTACCAGCGTTGACGAGGGCCGGGGCACCCACGTCATCAACCGCATCTCTCCACAGAGTTATCCACACCTGTGTACAACGGTGATGACGAACTTGGGACTTTGGTCGGTAACCTCGGTTTCCCAGGGACACATCCTGGTGTCCGGCAGGGGTTCGCGGCCGACGCTGTGACAGAACCTAACAGAGGTCTCGGCGGGGTACAAAGCGATCGGGACAATTGACTCGTTCGGACTGATTTTCGTGACTCAAGTGCTTCAGAACACACCTGGTGGGACACTGTTCAGCCGGCCCGACGACCGCGTTTGATTTGAGCGCGCGCTATCAGTAGTCTCGACTGGTCATCCAGGTAGCGGATTTGCGCGGCGTTTTGTCAAGTTCGCCGAGTTCATCACCGACACCAGTTCGGCACCGTCCTGGATCAACGACCAACGACAACATGTGGGTCACGTGCGGGTAACCGGCGTGCTCACAGGGAGCACAAGGAGTCACCGTGGCCAAGGGCAAGCGTACTTTCCAGCCGAACAATCGTCGTCGTTCGCGCGTGCACGGCTTCCGTCTGCGTATGCGGACCCGCGCCGGCCGTGCGATCGTCAGCAGCCGTCGTACCAAGGGCCGCGCGAAGCTCACCGCCTGATCGTCGGCTACCCACCGGATCCTCGCGGTCCGGTCAGCTGATCGATGACTGCGTCTTCTCATCGGATCTCTCGTGGATCCGACTTCTCACGCACCCTCAAGTCCGGTGCGCGGGTGAATGCTCGTGACTTCGTCGTACACCTGGCACCGGTCAGCTCACGGTGGCCGGATCCCACCGGGCTGCGACGCGATGTCGCCATGACAGGTGGACCCTGGCTCGGCCTTGTCGTGAGCAAGTCGGTGGGCAACGCCGTGGTCCGTCACGCCGTCGCCCGACGCCTACGGGCTGCGTTCGCGGCGACGAGACACCTCTGCCCGACCGTCGAGACCTACGTGGTGATCCGCGCCCGACGCGGCGCCGCGGACAGGACCAGTGAGGAACTGGCCGACCAACTGCGGTCAGCCTTCACCAGCCGCCGGGTCGCCGATATGGCGCACTCCGCGGCGGTACCCACCGGGGCCGGTGTCGGACGATGAGCGACGCCGAGCTGGATGACCGTGGATTGGTCCCCTCCCCCACTCGGGACCACTCCCCCACCCCGTCATCGTCGACGCCGATCACTCGGACCGACTCGCCCGCGCCGGCGGACGATCAGCACACCGTTCTGGCCCGGATGCGCCGAGGAGCCCACCTGCTCCCGCGCCGCACGGTCATCTTTCTCATCGAGCTCTACCGGACGTGGGTTTCGCCTCTTCGATTACCGACGTGCCGGTTCGAGCCGACCTGCTCGGGTTATGCAGTGGAAGCGCTCGAACGTCACGGTTTTCTGTACGGCTCGGCGCTGGCAACGATCCGGCTGCTCAAGTGCGGGCCGTGGCACAAGCCCGGATACGACCCGGTTCCGGACAAAGGTCCCCGTGAACTGTGGAGTGACTTCTGCAATCGCGTCCGTGAACTCTCCGGCGGGCAGCAGTCGGCCCACAGGGGCCGGACCCATCAGCCACCGTCCCGGCGGAACGATTCCACCTAGAGAACAACAAGTGAGGGGTATCTGACCCGTGCTCGACTTCATCTACTACCCGGTGTCCGGGATCATGTGGGTGTGGCACTGGCTCTTCAGCTATGTCACGCCCGACAGTCCCGGTGGCGACGGCATCGCCTGGGCACTGTCCGTGGTGTTCCTCGTGTTCACCCTGCGCGCGATTCTGTACAAGCCCTTCGTGAAGCAGATCCGCACCACGAAGAAGATGCAGGAGATCAACCCGCAGCTCCAGGCGATCCGAAAGAAGTACTCCAAGGATCGGGTCAAGATGACCGAGGAGATGCAGAAGCTCCAGAAGGAGCACGGCTTCAACCCCATGCTCGGCTGCCTGCCGATGCTGCTGCAGATCCCGGTGTTCATCGGTCTGTTCCACGTGCTGCGTTCGTTCAACCGCATGGGCACCGGCATGGGACAGCTCGGCATGAGTGCCGCCGAGACCCGTGCGCAGGGCAACTACGTCTTCAGCGCCGAACAGGTACAGAACTTCCTCGACGCCCGTCTGTTCGGCGTGCCGCTGTCGTCCTACCTGACGGAGCCGGTCACCGAGTTCCAGGCCTTCGTCAACCCCGGCGACCCCATCGACTTCACCCGTGTGCAGATCGCCTACGTCATCGTCCCGATGATGATCATCGCGTCGATCGCCACGCACATGAACTCGCGCGCATCGGTCGCACGTCAGCCCGAGGCGGCCCTCGAGAATCCGCAGACCCGGATGATGAACAACCTCGCGTTGTACGTCTTCCCCATCGGCATCCTGATCACCGGTCCGTTCTTCCCCGTCGCGATCCTCCTGTACTGGATGAGCAACAACATCTGGACCTACGGGCAGCAGCACCTGGTGTTCGGCAAGATCGCCAAGGAAGAGGAAGAGGCCAGGCGTCTCAAGCAGGAGAAGCTGAAGGCGAACGCTCCCAAACCGGGCGCACGTCCGGACCGTCCGAAGAAGCGCAACACAGCTGCCGACGCGTCGACCGCCTCAGAGTCGACGGGTGTGTCCATGATCAAGGCGGATTCGACCGACAACGCGGATTCGACTTCCGACTCCTCCCCCGACGGATCCTCCACGGCCGACGCCGGCCCGGGCGCCAAGCCGAAGCCGGGACAGAAGCCGACGCGCTCAGGCGCCGGCGCGGGCCCGGCCTCCAAGAAGCAACCCCCCAACCGGGGTGGGAAGTCCACCGCCAAGCGCGGTGGAAAGCGCGGCGGCAAACGATGACCGCACAGGACTTGTTCGACGAAGCACAGAGTTAGGTGAATGAGATGACAGCAGAGACTGCAACTCAAACCGGTTCGGAGACCGAGGCGCAGGATGACGCCAAGGTCTCGACCGAAGCCCATGCCGACACCACTGATTCGACCGGTGCGGAGAATGCTGCCGACACCGACGTCACCGAGGAGTCCGCTGAGGACTTCGACGACGACCAGGACGATGACGAGGATGACGAGGATCGACTCGTCGAAGAGGGCGAGATCGCGGGCGACTACCTCGAGCAGCTGCTCGACGTCCTCGACTTCGACGGCGACATCGATCTGGATGTGGACGGCGACCGTGCCGTCGTGAGCATCGACGGCGGGGACGACCTGACCAAGCTCGTCGGACGCAAGGGTGAAGTTCTCGATGCCCTCCAGGAGCTGACCCGTCTCGCGGTCCAGCAGGCGACCGGAGAGCGCAGTCGGCTGATGCTCGACATCGCTCGGTGGCGTGCGGATCGCCGTGACCGCCTGGCACGTCTCGGCCGTGAGGTTGCGGAGCGTGTGCTCAAGTCGGGCGAGCGCGAGGCGCTGGATCCGATGACCCCGTTCGAGCGGAAGATCGTCCACGACGCGGTCGCCGCTGTCGACGGCGTTGTCAGCGAGAGCGAGGGTGCCGAGCCCAAGCGCCGCGTGGTGGTTCTCCCCGAGTAGGACTCCCGGACTACGAGTTGACTCAGGCCCCGACCGTCGGTCGGGGCCTGAGTCGTCTTCGAGGTAGTCCTCTCCCCCGGGACGTCCGCGATCGCAACGGAATTACATCGGTGTTGTTTCACGTGAAACATGCGCCTTGGAATCATTCGAGGTGCACCTTTGAGCACGAGCTTTCGACCGCCTCAGTATGCGGAACATTACGTCACGTGTCGGTTTGTTTCATTGGGCCCGTCGATACGCATCGCCCCTCCGGAATCGGGTCCGGCCGGTGGATCGGTGGTGCACGGAGTGGTGCCCGACTACCGGCGCGGTGTCGCTGAGGTGAAGTCACATATTGTCGTCAGACGCTGGGCACTCACGGTTCTGTCAGCGTCGGCCAGGCGCGTGATCCCAGCGGGGCGCCCTGCCCCTGGTGTGCTGATGCGTCAGGGTCGTCCGGTCGTCGAGGAGGCGAAGCCGGCTGCGGTTTCACGTGAAACTGCGCTCACGCATTCCAGAGTTCGCTCATCGGATGCATCAGCTCTGCTGCCCTGTACTGAGCTGATGTCCTGTATTGAGCTAGAGCGTCGCGTCGTGCCTGGTGTGCATCGGCAAAATCGGTCGAGCTCTTGTGTAGCGTCCCGAGCCAGTCCCGGCCTGGTCGCCGCGAAACGTCCCGACCCACTCCCCTCGCTGGAGGACGATGCGTCTTTGTCGTCGGCCCCAGCGGCGTCGAGCTCCCGCATCGGGAGGAGGAGTACGGACGATCCGGATCAGATCTCGCGGCCATCCCGGCGATGTAACTACCGCCGCGGTTCACTGTCGGGTCCGCTGGTCACTCTCTTCACCGGGTCCCATCCCGGGGCCGCTCCCCCTCCGATGTGTCCTGCCGTGTCACCGACAAGTTGGTCCGGAAGGCCACCCGTTGCCGCGTCCGCCGGGCTTCGCTAGACGGTAGAGCGTTGTCGGGCGTCGTCGGTTGCCGGTGTCCGTTCGGCGACGGGCAACGAGTCAGGTTGCGTGGCTGGTGACTGCAGAACGGTTCCCGACGGTGCTGTCTCCAGCGCCGGGTGCGCGGCGTGCGAGTTCCGCCCGACATGAACTGGCTTGGGCCACTGGTTGTCGTGGGGCCGGAGGCGCGGCAGGTTCGGCACGGCTGTCTGCTGAGAGAGCGCACGCATGAATGACATCGATGTGTTTCACGTGAAACACACGCCGATCGGCGGCATGTGCACCGACCCTCAGTCGCGTCAGGTTCCACGTGAAACACTGTCATAGGACCAACTAGAAACGGAGGCTCAGTGTCGTCAGACGCTCAACCCGATGACCATCCCGACCTTGATGCACTACAGATCCCACCGGACACGGCTGATGTGGTCTTCGGTGAGCGCAAGGAACTGGCGGAAGGTTACTGGCGAATCCTGGCCACCGACGGAATCGATCACGGCCTGATGGGTCCGCGGGAAGTTCCTCGGCTGTGGGATCGGCACATCCTGAATTGTGCGGTCATCGAGGAGCTAATCGACGAGGATGAGAAAGTCTTCGACATCGGAAGCGGTGCGGGTCTCCCCGGTCTGCCGCTCGCCATCGCGCGACCGGACGTGTCGATCACCCTGATCGAACCGTTGCTTCGTCGGAGCACCTTCCTCGAACGAGCCGTTGAGACCCTTGGTCTCGAGAATGTGAGAGTTGTCCGAGGGCGTGCGGAGGAGAGGTCGGTTCGGGCGGAGGTCGGGCTGGCGGATGTCGTGACGTCCCGTGCCGTCGCACCGCTCGAGCGTCTGTCGAAGTGGTCCGCTCCCCTGGTTCGCGCAGGCGGACGAATGATTGCGATCAAGGGCTCCTCGGCGGCCGAAGAGATCGAACGAGATCGTGCTCTCGTCGGCCGTTCGGGAATCAGCGACCTCCGCGTCGTCACGTGCGGCGAGGTCCTGGAGACCCCGACCACCGTCGTCGTGGGAACCAAGACGGAGCGCTCCGGGGTGAAGAAGCCGCGGCGTCGTTGAGTATCGGATTCATCGATCACGCCGGGTCGGCTGATTGTGCCGACGGTGTCACATAGAGGGAGTTCTGAATTGGTATGGAGTCCGCGCAAGGCGCAGAATAGAAAGCGTTCTGGCAGCACGTCTCAGCGTGCTGCCGTTGACGATTCTGCATCTGTCGGAGCCGGGGCCACGTCCGCTGGCGCCGACGACTCGAACGCCTACCAGGTAGGTCAAAGGAGTGCCCGCGTGGTCGAGCAAGACCCGAACGTTTCACGTGAAACGCCACCCGCTGGAGCCCCGCACGTCGCGGGCCAACCATACGCCGACACCCCGATCGCGATGGCTGCTGAGCGCGCGAGTCAGGTCCTGACCCCCGGCGGTGCCGGCCAACTCCCCCGCCCGCAGCACACCCGGATCATGACGGTCGCGAACCAGAAGGGCGGTGTTGGCAAGACCACCACCGCAGTCAACCTCGCCGCCGGTCTGGCGCTGCGCGGGCTCCGTGTCTTGGTGGTCGACCTCGACCCCCAGGGCAACGCGAGCACCGCCCTCGGCATCGATCACCGCGCCCAGGACATCGCTTCCGTCTACGAACTCCTCCTCGGCGAAGTGACGCTCCAAGAAGCGATCCAGGAGTCGCCGAGCCAGCAGGGCCTCTTCTGTGTACCGGCGACACTCGATCTGGCCGGCGCCGAGATCGAACTCGTCTCGCTGGTCGCGCGCGAGAACAGATTGCGCAACGCGCTCAACGATGAGGTGCTGGCCGAGTATCAGATCGACTACGTCTTCATCGATTGCCCGCCGTCGCTCGGCCTTCTGACCGTCAACGCAATGGTTGCTGCGCGAGAGGTGCTCATCCCCATCCAGTGCGAGTACTACGCTCTCGAGGGTGTCGGGCAGCTCCTTCGTAACATCGAGCTGGTTCAGGCGCATCTCAACCGTGCGCTGCACGTGTCGACGATCGTTCTCACGATGTACGACGGACGAACCAAGCTCGCCGATCAGGTTGCAGAGGAGGTCCGACGCCACTTCGGTGACAAGGTGCTGAGCACGATCATCCCCCGCAGCGTCAAGGTGTCCGAGGCACCTGGCTACGGGATGACGATCATCGAGTACGACCCCGGTTCACGTGGCGCGATGAGCTATATGGATGCCGCGCGAGAGCTGGCTCTCCGCGGTGCAGCGGAAAGCGCTCAGGCATGACGACAGCAGGGTTCCAGTTCCGAGTGGAGGTAGAGGCATGAGTCAACGGGACACCGCTCAGCGTCGAGGCGGATTGGGTCGCGGACTGGCTGCGCTCATTCCCACCGGCCCCACCGACGACCAGACAAACACTCCCCGACTGGGAAACGCGGCCGCCGATGTCGTGATCGGTAAGGGTCCGACGCCTGGGGTCGACGGTCAGGCCACCCCGACGAGTGCCCCGACCATCGACGTGCTGAGTCGCGAAGAGGCCGGCGCTGTCTACCGCGAGATCCCGCCCAAGCAGATCCAACCGAACCCGAACCAGCCGCGTACGGTCTTCGACGACGAGCAGATGTCCGAGCTCGTGCACTCGATCCGCGAGTTCGGACTGATGCAGCCCATCGTCGTACGGCGCCTGAAAGAGCCGACCGCTGATGGTGTCGCCTTTCAGATCGTCATGGGTGAGCGTCGGTGGCGGGCCAGCCAGGAAGTCGGCCTCGAGGCCATTCCGGCCATCGTCCGCGAGACGGCAGACGGCGATATGCTGCGCGACGCACTGCTCGAAAACATCCACCGGGCGCAGCTGAACCCGCTGGAAGAGGCGGCCGCCTACCAACAACTCCTCGAAGAATTCGGCGTGACCCACGAGCAGCTGGCGGCCAAACTCGGCCGATCACGTCCGCTCATCAGCAACATGATCCGGCTGCTCAAGCTACCCATTCCCGTCCAGCGTCGTGTAGCGGCAGGCGTCCTGTCAGCCGGGCACGCTCGTGCCCTCCTCTCCCTCGAGACCGGGAGCGACGCTCAGGAGGCGCTGGCCGCGCGCATCGTCGCCGAGGGACTGTCGGTTCGCGCGACGGAGGAAGCCGTCACACTCGCCAATCGTGGGGACGGACCCGATTCGAAGGCTCCGGTCGCGCCGAAGCGTAAACCGATGCAGATGCCAGGACTCCAAGACCTTGCCGAGAGACTGTCCGACAGTCTGGACACCAGGGTTACAGTCAGTCTAGGAAAGCGGAAAGGGAAGATCGTCGTGGAATTCGGATCAGTTGATGACTTGGAACGCATCGTCGAGTTCATTGATCCAAAGAAGTGAATTTCACCGCGAACTTCCCGGTACCAGCGGATGCGGAAGTAATGTCACAGTGACGATTGATCGGTCAGACGACCGCCGGTTTAGTGAGATGGGCTGCAGCTCAATGGTTTTCGTAGATTCATGTCGTCGGACCGGAGCTCGGTGACATGAGCGTGTCGATCGTGCGGCTGGAACTCGGATCCTTCGAGTTGCTGCCCCAGCACACCCGGCGATGTGTCTTCTGGGAAGTCGAGCCGACCGCCCACGGCGAATCGTATGAGAGCGAATTCGACAAGGAGGCCTGGATCTCCGGGCTACTGCTCGAATGGGGCGCGTGCGGACAGGTCGCCATCGAATCGACGACCAACAATGTCATCGGCACGGCCTTTTACGCTCCGCCGAACAGGGTGCCCCGTTCGCAGCACTTCCCCACTTCCCCGGTCAGTCACGACGCGGTCCTGCTCACCAGTATTCGCACGGAGCCGGGACACGACGAGGTCGCCACGATTCTTCTCGACGCGGTTCTCGGCGATCTGATCCGCCGCGGTGTCCGTGCGGTGGAGTCATTCGGGCTCGTGCGTAACGGTGCCGGCGCGGCCGAGTTCGGTTCTCCGACGGGTTCGGCGACGTCCGGATCGACGGAGTCGGGACCGGCCTCCACTGGAGGCGCCCTCCCCGACCTCGACTTCTGGACGGACGAGGCGATCATCGAAGTCGCGCGGGAGATCCTCGAGGATCCGCAGGCCGATCTGTGCACAGCCTGCATGATCGATGCGTCGTTCCTCAAGAACTCCGGATTCGATGTCGTTTCATCCCATCAGCGGTTTCCGCGGTTCCGTCTCGAACTCGATGAAGGACTCGGCTGGAAGTTCGAGGTGGAGAGCGCGCTGGAGAAGCTCGTGGTGATGGCGGAGATCGATCTCGCCGGGCGGCAGCGAACGGCCGTCCCGGTGGGGTCGGGTACGGCGCGGGTCAGCGCGAAGCGTTCTCCGCGGCCAGGAGATCCGCGAAAGTGTAAGTGCCCGTAGGCCGGTCGTCCTGGTCGAGCAGGTACAACCGCTTCACCGCGACCAGGATGGCGTCGGCGATGACATTGCGCCAATCCGAATTGGCAAGCACCGCAGCGTCGTGCGGGTTGGTGATGTATCCGACGTCGATGAGTGCCACCGGCATCCTGGTGAGTCGCAGGACATCCCACGTGCGCTCATGCGTCCGACAATCGGCAAGCGGTGTGCGGGCAGCGATTTCGCGCTGGATGAAGCCTGCGAGATTACGCCCGATCGTCGAGCAGGAGTTCTGGTTGTTGCCGAAGTAGAACGACGCGACACCGTTGGCCTGCACGTTGCGGTAGTGGCCGCAGCGCAGCGAGATCATCAGGTCGGCATCCATCAGGTTGGCTACCCGGGCGCGTTCGTTGTCACCGGGACGGCCACGACCGTCATGAGACAGGAAGGTTTGCATCCCGGCGGCGGCCATCCGCCCCTCGAGACGTGCACCCAGATCCCAGAGGAGATCGGATTCGCGTTCGGCGAGATCGCCGGTCGAGAGGGGATGCAACCCCCCGGAGCCCGGATCGATGAGGATCCGCTTGCCCGACAGCTGTGGACCGGAGCGCCGAACCTGCTCCTCCTGGCGGATCGCGTACGGCGAGCCACCGGTGACGCGCGTGCCGAGTCGCTCGAGGGAGCGCAGCGTCGCCGGACCACAGATTCCGTCCGAGGCCAGTCCGTATTCACTCTGGTACAGACACACTGCGTTGTGGGTGTTGAGCCCGAAGATGCCGTCGACGAGGGAAGTGTAGTAGCCGAGGTTCTGGAGTCGGTGCTGGAGGGTGGCGACGTCGTCGCCGACCATCGGCGCCGAGAGTTGATACGAGAGGACGCGGGCACCGAGACGGTACGAGGCCTCCCGCAGGACGCGGTAGGTCGCGGGACCGACGATGCCGTCGACGATCAGACCTCGTTGCTGCTGAAACGCCCGAATTGCCCGGTCACACGCTTCGTCGAAAACGGCGTCCCCGTCCTCGGGCAACAGACCGAGCCCGACCAGGATGGCGCGGATCTCGGCCACCGCCGAGCCGTGATCCCCAAGTCGGAACAATGGCATGTCGTCACCCCTCGTACGAATCGCGGCAGGGTGACGCCCTGCCGGCGATATCTGGCGGACCGCACTACGGCGGTACCGGTCAGCATCAGCCTGCATTCTCTCAGCTGAAGTTCACTACACCAAACTGGAACAGGTCCAGCCGCGTCGTGGTCGGCTCGTGTCCCGCATGGTCGGGGACCCGGGCCGAGACTACCAACGACGAGAGCCCGCGGGCCGACACCAACGTCGTTCACCCGTCGGACTCTCGCCGCGGATCAGAAGGAACAGCAGGTCAGGCAGACTGGCCGATCACCGAGTCGAGCTCGCGGAGCAGTGCGGCCTTGCCCTTGGCGCCGACGATCGTCTTCACCGGCTGACCTTTGTCGAAGAGGATCATGGTCGGAATCGACATGATCTGGAAGTCACGCGCGGTGGCCGGGCTCTCGTCGACATCCAGCTTGGCGATGGTGAGCTTGTCGCCGTGGTCGCGGGCAATCTCCTCGAGGACCGGGGCAACCATGCGGCACGGGCCGCACCAGGTGGCCCAGAAGTCGACCAGGACCGGCTTGTCGGCGCCGAGAACGGCGTCCTTGAAGGTGGTGTCGTTGACGACGACCGTGTTTGCACCCATGGTGGTGTCCTCCTCAGATGGACTCAAGAATGAAGTTCGGAGTGGAAAGTGCAGGTCAGGCAGGTGCCTGAACAGCCTCGACGTCGGCGACGGACTCGGCGTCGACGGTGTGCTCGGGCGCCTCGCCCTGCTCGGCGAGCCAGCGCTCGGCGTCGATGGCCGCCGAACAACCGCTACCGGCCGCCGTGATGGCCTGACGGTAGGTGTGGTCGACCAGGTCGCCGGCGGCGAAGACACCGGGCAGCGAGGTGTAGGTGGTGCGTCCCTGGACGAGGACATAGCCCTCGTCGTCGAGATCGACCTGTCCGCGGACCAGCTGGCTGCGCGGATCGTGGCCGATCGCGACGAACATGCCCGTCACGTCGAGGGTGCTCACCTCGCCGGTGCGGGTGTCCTCGAGCTCGAGACCGCTGACCGAACCCTCGCCGAGGACCGAACGCACAGCGGCGTTGGTGACGAAGCGGATCTTGTCGTTGTTGCGTGCCCGGTCGAGCATGATCTTCGACGCGCGGAACTCCTCGCGGCGATGGACCAGGGTGACGGTGCGCGCGAACTTGGTGAGGAAGGTGGCCTCCTCCATCGCGGAGTCACCACCGCCGATGACGGCGATGTCCTGGTCCTTGAAAAAGAATCCGTCACAGGTCGCACATGCCGAGACACCGCGGCCGAGGAGCTGCTGCTCACCCTCGACACCCAGGTACCGTGCGGCGGCACCCATCGCGAGGATGACCGCGCGTGCGCGGAACACCTCTCCGCCGACCTCGACCTCCTTGATGTCGCCCTCGAGGCGGACCGTGTCGACGTCTTCCATGCGCAGGTCAGCGCCGAATCGGATCGCCTGCTCGCGCATCTCGTCCATCAGGGCCGGACCCTGGATACCGGTCTGGAAACCGGGGAAGTTCTCGACCTCGGTGGTGGTCATGAGCGCGCCACCGAACTGGGTTCCCTCGAAGACGATCGGTGCTAGCTCGGCGCGCGCGGCGTAGATCGCCGCGGTGTACCCGGCAGGACCAGATCCGATGACGATCACGTCGTGGATCTGCTGGGTCTCTGGCTGGCTCATCCGTCCTCCGTGCTGGTGGGGTATACGAGATCCCGGATGTGTCTCGTCGGGATCACGGCTGCTTCAACACAAGGGTAAGCGCAGATGTTCCCGGTCAAGTCCACGCGCCCGGCGTGGTGACGCAGGTCTCGGCCTACGGATGTCGGGTCAGCCGCCGATCGTCCCCCGGGCCAGGAAAGCGGGACTGCCGGTGTCGCACTCGAGACCGACGATGAGGGCGTCGAAGCGGCCGGCGATTCCGGTGGACAGCAGGATGGCGGCAGCGGGGGCACCGTGGAAGATGATCCGCCCCGAGCCGACGACGACCGCGGTCGCGGGGACGAGGTGGGCCGCGGTGCACCGGCGGAGTGCCGCGACCGACTCGAACGGCGCGCCGTCGGTGCGGCCGAGGACCGAGAGCGCCGACGCGGAACCGGTCGGGTCCAGAGTCCGGGTGGACGCAGGCTGGGCCTGCGTCGGCCGCGGAGTGTCGTCCGAGGACGAGGACATCAGACGCAGCACACCGATCGAGCCGAATGCGACCACCACGACTGCGGCCGCCACCAGCACGAGCGGCACGACCATCCTCGTGCGGCGTGACCGTTCGCGTCGTCCGGCGAGATCCACCGGCGCGTCCGGATCGGCGGGTGCCGAGGCCGTGCCTGCGGATGTGGAGGGTGCAGCGGTGGACGGGACGTCTGTGAACGAGGGGGATGTGGCCGAGGACGATCCGGCGAGGGCGGCGAGCATGGCCTGGACATCGGCGCGAACCCGATCCGGAACCCGATGCTGGGCCGGCGCCGACGCGCGGAGTTGCCTTGCCGTCCGATCCAGAGCAGCCAGGATCTCCTGTGCTGCAGCGTCATCCGCGATCTTCGCACGAATGTGGTCGGTGGCGCGGTCGGACAGCACGCCGGCATGGAACTCGGCCAGCATGTCTGCCGAGTACGGCGGATCGGGCAGATCGCCGGACTCGGTGTCGTCTGGTCCCCGCGGGGTCATGGTGTCAGTCTTCCATTCCGGAGGTCGGGCGTCGGTCTCTCGATGGTGGCATTTCGATGGGCGTCGTCGGTGGTCGTCGAGTACTTGGACGCGCGACGCGCCGTTCCGGTTCCACTCCGACCGGGACAGCCGGGAAGATGTTGGCAGGCATGGGGTTACGCGTCATCGGCAGTCCGGAGATGGCCGAGGACCTGGGCGAGTTTGAGGCGCCCTCGCGCGCACCGGCTCTTGATCGTCCCCTCGGCGACACCGAGCAGTGATGCGGCTTCGGCGATGGAGTACCCCTCGAGGTCGACGGCGACGATGGCCTGTCGTTGGCCTTCGGGCAGTGTGTGCAGCGCCCGGCCGATGGAAACCGACAGGTCCACCGCGGAGATGTCGTCACTCGTGTCCGCGATCGACATCACGTCCCATTCGGGCAACGGGACGGTCTTGCGGGAGTTGTTGCGACGAATCCGATCCAGACATGCGTTGACGACGATCCGGTGCAGCCAACTGGTCACCTTCGCGTCGGAGCGGAAATCCGCCGCGGTTCGATGAGCGGCCAGCAGCGCATCCTGCAATCCGTCGGCGGCGTCCTCGGGGCTCTGGCTGGTTCGTAGGGCGACCGACCACAGATAGTCGAGGTGGCGGTTGACGAGATCGGAGAACGCACCCGGGTCGCCGGCGACGTGAGCCCGCAACAACTGCTCATCGGTACGCAGGTCAACTGCGTCTTTCCCCCCGGCCATGCGCTGAGAGTAATGGAGAAGTCAACACACGACGCAGTGGTGAGGCGGTTGTCTACAAGGATGATCCCATTGTGGACAGCCGGTTTGTCCGCGGCCTCACGCCTCCAGTCGCGCCCGGACCGCGGCCATCCGTTCGGCGAGTTCGCCTTCGTCGATCACCCCGCGGTCGAGCAGCGTGTGGGCCAGGGCGACGAGTTGATTCTCCGGATAGGGAAGGTCGGCATAGGTGGTCGCCGCCAACCGGTCCTCCTCGTCCCGGCGCTCCACGGTCCCGGGTGCCGCGCAGCCGTTGTCGGCGGCGCGGTCGAGCGCATCGCAGAGACCGTCGAGGCTGGTCTTCCACGGCGGAACGAGATTGGCGACCCCGTACCTGGCGGCCATTCGTGGCCACACCTGGTCGCGTTCGACGACCTCGGCGAGGGACGGGTGGACATCTCCGGTTTCGGCCCGCGTCGACATCGTCACTCTCCTGCTGGGTGGACGGCGGGCCGCACCGTGGTGACCGCGTTGGTGGTGACGCCCGGCTTCGGGAGCGCCACCCCTATCAGACAGTCCCGCGTGATGATCTCGGCCAGCTGGTCTCGGGTCCAGTCCTCGGTTCCGGCCGGACGTTGCGGCATCACCATGAACCGGTGCTTCTGGTTGGAGTCCTGGACCCGCACCGACACGTTGTCCGGTAGTTGGAGACCGAACTCCGACAACACCTGTCGCGGCCACCTAACCATCCGACGCCGGTAGTTCGGCGTGCGATACCACTCGGGCGAATTGCCGAGAATCGGTCGCGGATAGCACGAACACAACGCGCACACGATCACGTGATGAAGCGTCGGCGTGTCGGCCAGAATCGAGAACGCGGTGAAATCACTGGGCGTTCCGAAACCGGTGGGTTCCAGCCAGTCGACGCCGACCTCCTTGCTCGCGGTCATGGGTTCGGCGAGGGCCAACTCTCGAAAATCCGGTTCCACCCACGCCCGGGCGACCAGGGTCGCCGCCGGCGTCGGACCTATCTGCTCGGCGAACTCGGTGAACCTTCGGTGTTCCTCCGCGGTGAAAAGTCCCTTCTCGATGCACAATTCACGCAGAGCGATCTCAAGGACCTCGAAATCGGTGACCTCCTCGACCATCGGCGCGACCGTGCGCGCGTGGTCGTGATCATGGTCGTGGACGTGCGCACCGGGGGCGTCGCTCATGGTTCCTGGCCCTCCTCTCGACCGGCCGGCGCCAGCCACCTCTCCGGGATCTCGGTTCGCAGGGTGTCGTCGTCGGGGCCGGTGTATCCGTGCCAGAGCTCACTCATCCGGAACTCCACGACGTAGAACCACTCGGGTTGCGCGTCGGACAGACCCCACGTCTCGTCCTCCGGTGCGGGGCTCTCGTAGGCGACGGCAGCGATCTCGCCGGTGGCACCCCGAACGTATTCCGGTGTGCGCGTGTAGAAGACGACCGGTAGTTCACGCACGAGGACACGATTCCCGACGGTGAACCGTGCCTCGCCGGCCGTTCCGGCGTAGATCTGCGGATCGCCGACGCCGACCGCGTGGCGGTGGTGGGTGTTGCGGGGGACGTCGGAACCGTCGCCGGCACCACGGGGTCGCGCCTCGAGGGTCTTGCCGACCAGTCCCCCGGCATAACGTTCCTGCACCTCGAGCATGCGTTCGGAGAGCTCACCCAGGGCGATGTGATGCTTCTCGACCAGGACCCTCGCCACCGCCAGGAGCCAGCGGCCGTAGTACGGGAGTCCGAGGTATTCCGCACGACCGACGTCGACGTTGCCGATGCGCCGACGCTCCTCGGACAGCCAGATCCCGCGCCACGCCAGCACTTCACACATGACGTAGGTCATGTGCTCCCACAGCTCATATGCCTTTCCCTCATAGAAGATCGGCGCATCGGGCTCTCCGCCGACATCGTGAACCGGCTTCAGGTAGGCGGTGATACGCGCGTGATCGAGGAGATCGGGAGTCGGTGCGTCCGGGAGTTCCGGATAAGAAGATTTAAGGCGCGCAACAAGATCCAGCTGTCTCGCGCGCTCCTCTGCTGTACTCATCCGTCGCCTCCCGGCAGTAGCGGACCCGCGGCTTGAAGCAGAATGGTCCGAAATCTACTCCCCGAGCACGTCTTATGGAGCCGTTTTGGCGGAGTACGAGAATCGTGACGTCAGTTCAGCAGACGATCGTGCGCGGCGACGAAGAGTTCGACGCACACGTCGAGGACGTCTTCGAGGGGTTCGCGGGGAATGTCGGAATCCGATTGTCCCGCAACGTACCAGTCGACCATCAACTGGGTGACCGCGCCGACGAGTCCGACCGAGGCCAGCCGCTGGCGGGCGGTGGGCGGACGACTCCCCCTCGCCAGCATCAGGATCAGCTCTGCCCAGCCGTGGATCGCACTCATCCGCACGCGCTCGATCTCCGGCGAGACGCCGACGACCTCGACCAGCATGACGCGCGCCCGCCGCTCGTCGTCGGTCAGTGCCGACATGAAGGCCCGGAGTGTGGCACGCGCGGCGTCGGAGATGAGTTCACCGGCAATCCCTGATCCGGAAATCCTCGCTGGAGCAACCTCTTTCGGTTCTCGCCGGTCCTCGGTGTCGTCGGCTTCGGTGTCGTCGGCTTCGGTGTCGTCGGCTTCGGCGTCCAGGAACGGGCTCGCGGCGGCGAGAGTCGCGGTACGCGCGAAGTCGACACAGTCGTCGTAGACGGCGACAAGCAGATCGGCACGGTCGGTGAACGACTCGTAGAAGTAGCGCTGGGTCAGGCCGGCCTGGTCGCAGACACTCTTGACCGAGGCCTTGGCGTAGCCCTCGCTGCCGAAGACGTCGAGTCCGGCGCTGATCAACGCGCGGCGGCGGCGCGACTGACGTTCGATCGGATCCGCTCCCCCGTAGCGTCGGCCCCCGATGGGTGCGGCGGAGGGCCCCGCGGTGGCGGACGTGGACACGATCCGTCGTTCCTCTCGTCGTGACCCGCGAATGGCGGATCGGCTCTTTACAGCGCAGCTTCTGACACGATACCTTGTCAGAATCAAACTGACATGCTGACGTGTCAGATGGTGTTCTAGGGAGTACACGGTGTTGGAGTTCTTGCCGGAACCGATGCGCGAGCCGACTGTCCTCGCGATCCCGTTCTTCGTGACGATGCTCGCGATCGAGTGGTTCGCCGCGGCCAAGCTCGAGCACGATGACGGCCACGATGATGACGGGGGCGGTCCTCGGCCGGGCGCATACGAGACACGCGATGCGCGCGCGAGCGTCCTCATGGGCCTCGTCTCCATCGGTACCAGCGCCTTCTGGAAACTCCTCGGGCTGATCGCCTACACCGCCCTGTTCACCTATGTCGCACCCTGGCACCTACCGATGAACCAGTGGTACTCATGGGTCATCGCCTTCGTGGGTGTGGACTTCATCTACTACTGGGTGCATCGCGTGTCGCACCGTGTGCGCATCGTCTGGGCCACCCATCAGGCCCATCACTCCAGCGAGTACTTCAACTTCGCGACGGCGCTTCGTCAGAAGTGGAACATCAGCGCGGCGATCGTGATGTGGCTGCCGCTCCCACTGCTCGGCGTGCCACCGGCCCTGGTGTTCTTCGCGTACTCGCTGAACCTGATCTACCAGTTCTGGATCCACACCGAGCACATCGACAGGATGTGGGCGCCGTTCGAGTACGTGTTCAACACCCCGTCGCATCACCGGGTGCATCACGGACGGGATCCCGAGTACCTCGACCGCAACTACGGCGGCGTCTTCATCATCTGGGACCGGATGTTCGGGTCCTTCACGCCGGAGGTGCGCCGCCCGCGCTACGGACTCACCAAACCGGTGGACACCTACAACATCTGGAAGCTCGAGACGCACGAGTATGCCTCGATCGCCCGCGATGTGAAGTCGACGACGAGCTGGCGTGCCCGCCTCGGCTACATCTTCGGACCGCCCGGGTGGGCGCCGAAGACGGATGGACCGGCCGCCGAGGCCGCGGCGCCGAGCGTCGCGAACGAGTCGGTCAGCCCGCCATCGTGACGCGGCTGATCTCGGCCTGATAGCCGCCGGCCGCACTGGGAAGGGTGGTGATCCATACCATCACGTAGCGGCTGGCCTGCGGAGACGCGATCTCGATCGTCGTCGGGTTCTGGTCGACGCGCCCCGCGGCGACCGGCGTTGTCCGGGCGAATGCGGGCTTCGCGTTCGGCGAGGTGCGGACCTCCACGTCGAAACCCGGGGTCGGGGACTCGATGGTCACCGACTTCACGGCCCGGTCACTGCCGAGGTCGAACATCAGGCCCAGGCCCTGCTTCAGACCGCCGAAGTCGGGTCGCCCCCGATAGTTGTCGGTCTCCCATGGCGGCGCGGCGCCGGTGATGACGTTGCCGACGTTGGCCGAGTTGTCCGGCGGCTGTGACGAGAAGTCGGTCACAGACACCGACTGCAACGGGATGTCCTGGGCCGGCGGGGCCTCGGTGGGCGCCTTTGCGCCCGGCGCCTGTTCACCCGGCGTCGCCGGCTCCGTCGTGGTCAGGATCGAATCGATGTCGCTCGAGCCGTCACCACTTCCGAAGACGTTGGTGGCCCCCACGATCAGCGCGATGACCACGAAGATCGCGAGGAGTCCCGCACCGACGAGCAGCGCGATGTTCTTTCTCCCCGGCTTGTGCTCGGTGCCGCCGACACGTGAGGCGACCGTGACCGGCGGCGGGGCGTCGGCATCGGTGATCGCGGGGAGCATGTCGGTGTTGAGGTCTACGACGGTGGCCTGGTCGAGGACGTGCTGGACCGTCGCAGCCGTCCGGATCCCGCGGGTTCCGTCGAGCGCGCGCGCCGCGACCGCCGAGATCTCGAACGGGATGTCGGGCTTGCCCGCCCGCGGTTCCAGCGGCTGACCGTTCTCGCCCGGCGCGGCCACCGGGATACCGCCGATCGGTTCGGTGACGTCGTCGGTGGTGACCAGACGTGACCCGTTGTCGGGATCGAGTGTCCACCGGTTCAGCAGCAGTGCGTAGAGCACCGCACCGAGGCCGCGGACGTCGGAGGCCTTGTCGTCCCCGGCGAGCGTGCCCGGGAAAGCGAGAACCGCGTTGCCGTCGTGGCTGATACGGATGCGATCGGGGTGGTCGATCGACAGCGCACCCCCGGAACGATGCGCGATTTCGGCGGCGGCCGCCAGCGAACGCACGGCTCGCGCCGCGCCGATCGGCGACGGTTGGGTCCGGGCGACGTCGGCCAGCGACGATCCGGGCACCCACTCGGCGACGACGATCCCGCCGGAGGATCCACGCACCACGTCGAGGACTCGCGCCACCCCGTCGGAGGTGATCTGTCCGAGCCGGAGGGTGCGTGAGAGGACGGCCTGGGGTCCCTGGTCGGTCGTCTTGACCGCCTGGCCGCGCTCGAGCGGCGGTGCGAGTTGGTCGGCGTCGACGAAGGTCAACGCGACCTCTCGGTCGAGGTTGATGTCCTGGGCGCGCCAGAACTGCAGGCCGCGGGTGCCGCCGTGCTGTTCGAGCAGGCGGTAGCGTCCACCGGCGACCGCGGCGCCCGGGATCAGTCGTGGACCGCGGGGACGGGTGGAACCGCCCGGTGCGGCGGCACCGGCCGCCTCGGGAGTCTGGGCGTCGGGAGACTTGGCGTGAGTGGGTACGTGCGGAGCCTGCGGTTCGCCGGGGCCGGATTCGACGGGCGACCCGGTGGGCACACTCGTGTCGATCTCGCTGTCACTCACGCGACGGACTCCTTTCCTCCGGTATCTGATGTCGCGCGGAACCGGTGCACGCTCTGGGATGGGACGCACACCCCGGCCCGCGCCGATCGCGCCACCGGAATGTACGGAGTACGACTGCCACGTCGCGGTACCCCTGTCGAAGCGGCGTAGCACCTGTACCTGACCAGAGTACGGGAGCGATTCGTCTCCGGAGACGCGCGGAAACTGAACTGTGATCGCCGGGGACTGTTCACGTTCGGGCTCCGCCGGCGGTGCGAGCGCCGGAATGAACCGACCGAGGACACGGCGTACCGCGTTGCTGATCGCGACCACGTCGGGCACCCGCGCGGCGGCGAGGCCGGCGTAGGTGACCGTCAGCACCACACCGGCGGTCAGGATGAGATACAGGACCGAGCCGACCTTGCCGAACCAGCCGATCATATGGTCGAGGCCGGAGATCTTCGCGATCGCCCAGACCGCCGCCGAGACGCTCAGTGAGACCGCGATGGTGACCAGCGTGGTGCGGGCGACGTTCGACAGCCGGGCGCCGTGCAGACGGCTGCGCAGCAGGAAATGTCCGACGACGGCGCCGACGAGGTAGCCGAGACCGTTGGACAGGGCCAGCCACCGCACGACGTTCGACGGGTCGTCGAACAGGACGGGACCCAGGTACGACGACGTGACCTTGACGACCGTGATGCCCAGGGCGATGAACGTCGGGGTCCAGGCGTCCTCGCGGGCATAGAACACGCGCAGCTGGACGAGCGTCATCGAGTACGGGATCAGCGTGAACGCGCCCCAGGCGAGCACCGAACCCAGCTGGGCGGCGTCGGAGGCGTCGAACCGGCCGAAGTTGAACACGGCGATCGCGATCGCCGGCCCGAAGAAGGTCATGAACGACACGACGGGGACCAGCGCGACCATCGTCAGCCTGGTGGCCAGCGACAGGTCGTCGACCACGGCCTTCGTGTCGTCGGCGGCCGCGTTGCGCGACAGTCGCGGCATGATCGCGGTCAGGATGGTGACGCCGAGAACGCCGTAGGGCAGCTGCAGCAACTGCCAGTGGGTGAAGTAGATGCTGACGCCCGACGCCTGCGCGGAGGCGGCGATCCGGTAGGTCGCGATCAAACCGACCTGCAGCAGCGCGACGTAGGCGACGATCGCCACGGCCATGTTGCCGAACTGGCGCAGACGCGCGTCGATGCCCCACTCCAGTCGCAGGTGCACGCCCGCCTTGCGCAGGAACGGCACCAGGATCATCGCCTGGAGTACGACGCCGAGGGTGCAGCCGATGCCGAGGACGAGCAGCTGCGGATCGCTCATCCGGACCGGGTTGAGCGTGATCTCCCCCGGTACGAGGGCGTACAGGACGAGCGTCGTGATCTGGACGACGTTGTTCAGCACCGGCGCCCACGCACCGGGTTTGAACAGGCCGCGCAGGTTGAGGATCGCGATGAACAGAGCCGAGAGACCGTAGAACAGGATCTCCGGTAACAGCAGGTAGGCGAGATGTGTCGACAGATCCCGGTTGACCTGTCCGTCACCGAGGTTGAGGTAGGTCAGCAGCGGCGCGGCGATGACCGCGAGCACGGTCGCGGTTCCGAGGACGACGACCGTGATCGTGAAGATCCGGTTGATGAACCCCTGGCCCCCGTCGGGATCCTCGGCCTCCGCGCGGGCGAGCAGCGGGATGACGATGGCCGTCAGCACCGCGCCCAGCACGACCTCGGCGATCATGTTCGGCAGCACGTCGGCGGCCTGGAACGCCGAGGCGATGCCCGATCCCAGCATCGCCAGGATCAGCACGGTCCGCAAGAAGCCGGTGATGCGACTGAAGAGGGTGGCGATCGCGATCGAGCCGCTAGTCCGCAGGATGCTCGAGTCGGAGTCACGTGCCAGACCGGTCGACGACGTCCCGTCGTCGCCGGCGGTCACCTTCTTCGACGAGCCGGTGTGGACAGCGTCCGTCTCGCCACTGTGTCGTTCGCGGTATCCGGCGGCATCGAGCCGACCGGGACGAGCCGCCGGCGGGGCGTCGACACGGACACCACCGGGTACGGGGCCAGGGGTGTGCCGGGCACCGGGGTTGTGCGGTGGCGGCGCCGGGGGGCCGGGACGGGGCGGTGGCGGTACGGGCCCGGAGCCGGGCGGAATCCGGCGGGGAGCGGCGCGTTCCGGACGCTGGGGAGGCACCGCACCGGGTGTCCCCGGCCGCGGTTCGCGCGGCACATCGTTCCAGTTCACGTACTGTTTCGCCGTCCTCGGGTAGTGCTCGATCAGGGGTCGTGCGGGTGGTCTGCCGGCTCCTCGCCGGGCGGCCGACCCTCGCCTTGCAGGGTACGGCGTCGCTCCTGATACCCGCTTCCCGCCAGCATTCGCTCGAGTTCGTCGGGTTCGGGACGGTCGGCGTCGGCGGGGTCGGGCTGACCGCGGAATCGATGCCACAACCTGCGGGCGGTCAGCAGCACGAGCGCCACGCCCGCGACGATCGTGATGTAGAACAACGGTTTGCCGTAGGCGTTTGTGTGCACCCGAAGGGTGATCGGCTGGCCGAGGGACACCCCGGTCACCGTGGCCAGCCGGATGTCGATGGTGATCGCCTCGGACGTCTCCCCACGTGTGGGGAGCTGGATCTGGCGTGTTCCGCGGGCCGGGATCTCGATCACCCCGAGATCGCCGATCTCCACCCCCTCGGGTGCCGACGTGGTCAGGCGGGCACGGACCGGCAGGGCGAGGTCGTTGCGGACGGCCAGCAGGACGGGGCTGCGTTCGGACGCCAGCGTGTAGCGGCCGCCGGGGTCGAGGATCGTCACCGACTGACCGAGCCGGTGCAGGGTCGACGCGACGGCGTCGACGCGCTCCTCCTGGAGCCGGCGCAGATGCGTGTAGACGGCGGATCCGTCGCCGTCGGGGGACCTGATGGCGCGCAACTGGTCCTCACGCAGCGGCGACATGTACCGCTCCGGGGTCGCCGCGACATCGGCCGACCGGACCAGCGCGCCCTCGAACTGCCAGCTGTCCTCGACATTGCGCCGGATGGCGGCGGTGGCCTGCGTCGTGAGCACGGATCCGAGGCGGCCCACCGGTCCCACACCCGGCGGGTTCGTCAGGCGGCCGGTGGCGGTCGTGGCGCCGAGTTCCTGGACGAGGGTCGGCAACGGTGTCGGGGTCGCGGCACCCGACTCGAGCAGCAGGCGGGCGGTCGCGAACAACGCATCCGAATCGGCGACCGTCGGGGACCAGTAGGTCGGCGGGACGAGGAACGCTGATCGGCCCACCACCGGATTGCGGGGCGCGGAACCGTCCTCTCCCGAATCCGGTTGCGGCGCCGCGATCGCCGGATAGGCCAGTGCGGCGAGAGCGCTCTGGCGCCGGCTACCGGCCGATTCGTCGGTGAGATCCACCTGCTGTGAATCGGGTGTGAGGGCGGGCGTGCGCGGCGCGGTGCCGATCGCGGCGAGCGAGGCCGTGATCGGTGCGTCGAAGGTCTGAGCGGTGAGGCGTCCGACGCGGTACCGACCGGTGTCGTCGCGGCGGCCGGTCGGGACGACGGAGTTCGACGCCAAGGCGGTCGACGTCATCTCGGCCTGCGCGAGGGCGTCGGCACCGGCGTCGTCGATCGCGCCGAGAGCGGGCACCGACAGTCCCCGCACGCTCCGGACGTCCAGGATCACGTCGATGATGTCGGCGGGACCACGCAGTGCGGCCTCGGTGAGTCCCGGGATTCCGATCCGGCTGAGCGAGGTGAGGTCGGCCTGGGCGAACGGCAGGGCCACCACGCACATCCGGCTCGCGGTCCAGCGCAACGCGTCGAGCCAGCGTTGCGCGACGTCGGAACCGTTGCCCGGGCGGGTGGCCGAGGTCGGGTCGGCGGGGTTGGTCGACACCTCGTAGCCCAGGGACATGGCGCGGACGGTCACCAGGAGGTCGGGGTCGATGGCCAGGCACATGCTGTCGGCGAGCTTCTCCGAACCGGGCATCGCGGCGGGCGCCGGTTCCGACGAATCCGCGGCGGCCGGCTCGGACGAGGGCGGGCCGGACTCCTCCCGCGGTGGTTCCCCGACCACCTTCTGGAGTGCCGTGAGCAGTTCGTTCAGTCGGCCACCGGTGTCGAGGGAGCGGGCCATGTCCTCGCTGATGAGACGGACGGGTTCGGTGTTGCCGCCGAGGACTCCGGGGGCGAGCTGTGGCGGTGCGGCCAACGGCCAGAGCAGGGTCATCCGGGCCGGTCTGGCGAGGTCGGCGGAGATGGAACCGTCGGGTCCCAGGCCGGGGACGGCCGGCGATCCCGTGTCGTCGGTAGTCGGGTCGACGTAGTCGCGGGCGCGGATCTCGTCGGGCGGCAACGAGAGGACCGGCAGCAGCATTCGCGATCCCGCGACCTGCGCCGCGTTGCCGTAGTCGGGGGTGCCGTTCACGTTGACCTGCATCGGATAGACGCCGGTCTCGGAGATCCCGAGTCCCTGGCCGTCCGGCCCGGAGCCGGCGGACAGCGCCATGGACATCCGGAAGCCGACGCTCTCCCCCGGTGCGAGGGACTCGCTGAGCGCCTCGAACGGGCCCGCGACGGCGACCGCGGGGTCGTCATCGGCGAGCTCGGTGCGCAGTCCCGACGCAGTGGCGACCGCATCACCGCGCTCGAGTCGGATGGACAGGTTGCTGATCGAGCGGTCGCCGATGTTGTCGACGCGACCACTCACCGTCACCACCGGACGGCTGGTGGTGGTGATGATCGACGGGGTCATCGAGTCGATGACGATGTGCGCGAACCGCGGCGACGACTGCTGTGCGGCGGCCGACCCGGTGGCATTCGTCTCGGGCACGGCGGAAGCCGGTGCTGCGACGCCCGGCAGGGACAGCAGTGCGACGATCCCCAGCACCGCTGCCAACGCGGTCACGATCTGCACCCGCCGGGGTAGGAGGATCCCGCCGCGACCATCGTGACGTCGCTCGGGTCCGCGGCGAGAGAGTCGGGGGAACGGACCGGACCGGGCAGGCAACTGACGCGGGTCAGCCATCGCCGGCCGCGGGCCGTCGGGGACGGCGCCGGCGCCGGCGGGGACGAGCCGCGGGCGGGGGCTCGTTGCGGCGCTGATTGCGCGCTGCGGCGGCTTTCTCATAGGCGTTGGGTTCGGTGCGAATGCTGTCGGCCTCGGACTGGGCGAGCCGGGTCGGGTCGGCGGCGAGATCGGCGATCACACCGCGGGCCATCCGGGCGAGTCGTCGCTCGTCAGAGTACGTGAGGCGACGCGGCAACTCGTGCAACGGCACCCACGCCACCTCGCTGACTTCGTAGTCGGCGTCGGACAATTCACCACCGACACAACGCAGCAGGTAGTGGTGCACGGTCTTGTGGATGCGACGACCCTCGCTCACGAACCAGTAGTCGATCTTGCCGAGCGGTGCGACGACCGTGCCCTGGATCCCGGTCTCCTCCTCGACCTCCCGGATGGCGGTCTGCTCGGCGGTCTCGCCCGTCTCGATGTGCCCCTTGGGCAGTGACCACATCATCCGGCCGCGACGATCCACCCGCCCGATCAGTGCGGCGGACAACTCGTCGATGGGCAGCCCGAGATCGGAGATGACGAGTCCGCCGGCCGAGGTCTCCCGGACGGTCCGTAGCTTGTCGGTGTTCGTGCGATCGGCGGTCCGGTCGGCGGTGCGATCGGCCCGCGCGGAGCGGCGTCGACCCTTGCCGGTCTTTCCGGTCGCCTGCGTCAGGCCCTTGGTGGTGATGGTCGCCGTGACCGTGGCCATGTCCGAGGGCTTGGGTGGGGTCACCCGGGGACGTGCGCGGTCGGGGTCGACGGGCAGCTTCTCCACCGACTCGGCCTCGACGGGGTCGGGGCATGCGGGATCGGCGGTCCGGGCGCGCACGAGATCGTTCGGCGTGGGCCGGCCGGTCGTCGGCGCCGGTGGTGTGGCCGGATTGTGCTGTTTGTGGGTGCCGGGTTTGTGGCCGTTCGAAGTCGGCCCGCTCTGCTTGGAACCGGACTGCTTGTGTCCGGCGGCGGCGTGACCACCGCTGTTGTGCGCAGTCGCGGTTCCGCGACCCTCGCCCTTGCGCCGTCCTCGACGGCGCCGGCCACGGCGGGTACGACGTCCCTGGCCGGATTGGTTCTGACCTGCCTGTCCGGCGCCGTCCCCACGCGAACCCGACGAGACGTCGCTGACGTCTGAAGGGTTGGTCGAGGAATCGGTGGACACTCCACGATGCTAGCGGCATGTCACCTGCAGTTTGCCCGGACGCCTCGTAGTGCGAGAAGGATGTGGACGCCCGGCCACGGAAGCCACGGACACGGTGTACGACGGATACCGACAGGTGACCACGACCCGGCCGTGGGCCGGCCTCCTCCACGGCGTCGATGCCGCGGGTGACGACGGTAGTGTGGCAAGCCGTGAATGACTCTTCTCCGTCGGATGTACGGCCGACGGTGTCGGATCCGGACCGCAAGGTGCGGCTGATGGCCGCGGCGGCGATAGCCCTCCGGGAGCTCGACGACGTCCTGGCTCCTCTCGGTGAGCTGTTCGCGTCGGCAGGTCACGAGTTGTACCTGGTCGGCGGCTCGGTGCGCGATGCCGTGCTGGGCCGCCTCGGCAACGATCTGGACTTCACCACCGACGCGCGTCCCGAACAGGTGTCCCGTCTCCTCAAGGGGTGGGCGGACGCGTTCTGGGATGTCGGGATCGAGTTCGGCACGGTCGGCGTCCGCAAGGGCGACCACCAGATCGAGATCACCACGTTCCGCGCCGACACCTACGACCAGGTCAGCCGCAACCCGGAGGTTACCTTCGGCGAGACCCTCGAAGACGATCTCGTCCGCCGCGACTTCACCGTCAACGCGATGGCCGTGCGGATCGACGCCCGGGGCGCCGAGGACTTCTGCGATCCGCTCGACGGGATGACCGCGTTGCTGGCCGGTGTCATCGACACCCCGGCGACACCCGAACAGTCCTTCGGCGACGATCCGCTGCGGATGCTGCGTGCTGTCCGCTTCATCTCCCAGCTCGGATTCCGGCTCGCGCCGCGCGTGTGGCAGGCCATCACCGAGATGAACGGAGAGATCGAACGCATCACCGCCGAACGTATCCGCGCCGAGCTGGACAAGCTCATCTGCGGTGAGTTCCCGCTGGACGCGATCGACGCGATGGTCGAGACGGGCCTGGCGGAACGGGTGATGCCGGAGATCCCCGGGATGAAGCTCACCATCGACGAGCACCACCAGCACAAGGACGTCTACCAGCATTCGCTGACCGTCCTGAAGCAGGCGATCGACCTCGAGGAGGGCGATCCCGACCTGGTCCTGCGCTGGGCGGCACTGCTGCACGACATCGGCAAGCCCGCGACTCGACGCCACGAACCCGGCGGCGGGGTGAGCTTCCATCACCACGAGGTGGTCGGAGCCAAGATGGTGCGCAAGCGGATGAGAGCGCTGAAGTATCCGAAGGCTGTCGTCACCGACGTCGCGGACCTGGTGTTCCTGCACCTGCGGTTCCACGGATACGGCGACGGTGCCTGGACCGATTCCGCGGTGCGGCGCTATGTCAACGACGCCGGTCCCCTGCTCGACCGGCTCAACAAGCTGGTGCGCGCCGACTGCACCACGCGGAACAAGCGCCGCGCCCGCCGGCTGCAGCAGAACTACGACAACCTCGAACAGCGGATCGCAGCGCTCAAGGCGGCGGAGGATCTCGAGAAGGTTCGTCCCGACCTCGACGGCAACGCGATCATGGAGATGCTGGGCGTGCCGCCCGGCCCGATCGTCGGCCAGGCCTGGCGGCATCTGAAGGAACTCCGCCTCGATCGGGGGCCGCTGAGCCACGAGGAGGCCGAGCAGGCTCTACGGGAGTGGTGGGCGTCGCGCGGACAGAAGTAGGCGCGAACAGAAGTAGGCGCGGCGAGAAGCGGGTGTCAGCTCCCGGAGTGATGCTGCGCCGCCGGCGTGAACACCTCGACCGCGTGCGGGACCGCCTCGAACACGGCGGGCAGTTCCCCGACGAGATCGCCGTCGACGGACACCAGTGCGGGCGGATCGCAGTACAGCTCGACCTCTGAGCCGCGCATCGTCTGGACCAGGGGGTGATCGACGTGCTTGCCGGTGAACACCTTCGGGAAGACGCCGGCGAGCGTCGGTCGGGCCAGGCGCGGCGGGTTCTTGGCAAGCGTGACGTCGAGCAGTCCGTCGGACACCGATGCCGTCGGGGTGATCCGCATCCCGCCGCCGTACGACGTGGTGTTCCCGATGGCGGCGAAGATGAGGTCGGCCTCGACGGTTTCGTCGTCGACACGGACCTGATAGTGCCGTGACCGCAGGGCGATGAGTTCGAGCAGTGCGGCGATCGTGTAGCGCGCCTGTCCGCGGGGCCAGCGCATGTCGATGGCGCGTGCGGTCACCGCCGCGTCGAAACCGGTGGCGGCGACCGTGGCGAACAGCGCGGTCCGGCCGTCGGGGAAGCTGACGCGGCCCAGGTCGACGGGCTGCCGGTGGCCGCCGAGAATCACCTTGACGGCCTCGGCGGTGTCGAGCGGGATGCCGAGATTGCGGGCGAAGTCGTTGCCGCTGCCGGCGGGGATGACGGCAAGGGGTTTGCCCGAGCCGATGCTGGCCTCCACCGCGAGCCGGATCGTGCCGTCCCCGCCCGCGACGGCCAGGACGTCGGTGTCACCCCGGGCGGCCTTTCCGGCGAGGTCGGCGGCGTCGGCCATGTCCTCACCGACGATGACCTCGACCTCGATCTCCTGAGCCCTCAGAAGGTCGGCGGCGTGATGGGCCACGCGCAGGCCGGTTCCGTGCCGCGCGTATGGGCTGGCCACGATCGTGGCGTGTTCGATGGTCATCTGGTCGGCCCCCCGCCGATTGAGTGATCCGTTACAGTGTTACACATCATGTCAATCCGTAACGAGGAGATCGGGGATCTCGTTCTGGACGCGGCCAGGGTCTGCCTGCTGCGTAATGGCGGTCGCAAGGTGACCGTCTCCGAGGTCGCCCGCCGAGCAGGGGTGAGTCGTCCCACTGTCTACCGGCGCTGGTCCGACATCACCGAGATCATCCGTGATCTGCTCACCCGCGAGGTTCTCACCATCGTCGACGACGTGGTCGGCGAGCGCGGTGAGCCCGAGGACCTCGACGCACTGGCCGACCAGGTGGTGACGGTGGTCGGGGCGTTGCGCGACAGCGAGCTCATCTCGTCGCTGTGGCGTGAACAGCGCGACTTCATGGCGCCCTATGTGTTCGAACGTCTCGGCACCAGTCAGCAAGGGATGCTGGCCCTGCTGGCGGACATGCTCGCGCACGGCCAGGGTCGCAAACAGGTACGCGCCGGCGACGCCAAGCGAATGGCGTCGATGGTGCTGCTGATCGCGCAGGGTTTCCTACAGTCGGGCGCGCTGGTGTCGGACATCCTGGCCGAGGGATGGGGCACCGAACTCCACAGCGTGGTCGTCGGCTACCTGCGACCGGTGCCGTGAGGGTGTCGTTCTGATGGCCACGTTGTCCGTGCGAACCCGCCGACGGGCTCTCGAGTCGCTGGCGTCGACCGCCGAACCGGTCGACCTGCTGGTCGTGGGCGGCGGGATCACCGGTGTCGGTGTCGCGCTCGACGCCGCCACCCGTGGTCTCCGTGTCGCCCTCGTCGAGCAAGGTGACCTCGCGTCCGGCACCTCGCGGTGGAGCAGCAAACTCGTCCACGGCGGACTCCGGTACCTCGCGAAAGGTGACGTGCGAATCGCCCGGGAGAGTGCCGTCGAGCGACACCATTTGATGACGTCGATTGCCCCACACCTGATCTCGCCGCTTCGGCAGATCCTTCCCGACCGTGGCGAGCGCCAGACCTCGATTCTCCGCGCCGGTATGCGTGCGGGAGATCTGTTGCGCCGCACTGCGGGAACGTCGAGCTCGCTGTTGCCGCCGCCGTCGCGGATGTCGGTCATGGAGACCCTCGGGCGGTGCCCGAACCTGTCGCCGGCCGGACTCCGCGGCGGTGTGTCGACCACCGACGGCCAGTTGATCGACGACGCAAGGCTCGTCGTCGCCGTGGCGCGCACCGCGGCCGCGTACGGCGCGTTGATCTGCACGCACACCCGAGCCGATCGGGTCGACGGTCGGGGTGCCACGCTCACCGATCTCCTCTCGGGGGAGGGCTTCGACGTCGGCGCACGGATGGTGGTGAACGCCACCGGGGTGTGGTCCGGATCGGTCGACGACTCGATCGCCGTGCAACCCAGCCGCGGAACACATCTCGTCGTCGACGCGGCGACCTTGGGCAACCCGACCGCCGCGCTGACCGTACCGGTGGGAAATTCGTTGTCCCGGTACGTCTTCGCTCTGCCCGCCCAGTTGGGTCGCGTCTACATCGGTATCACCGATGTCGCTGCCCCGGGCCCGATCCCGGATGTCCCCACCCCGGACGACGCCGAGATCGACTTCCTGCTCGACGCGATCAGCCCGGCACTGACACGGCCCCTCGATCGCTCCGACATCACCGGCGTGTTCGCCGGTCTGCGGCCGCTCATCGACGAGCGCGGGACCGCCGATGGCGTGGCATCGGAAGGCCTCGCGGACGTCTCCCGCCGGCACCACGTCCGAGTGCGCGGCGACGGCCTGGTGACCGTGCTCGGGGGCAAACTCACCACCTATCGCCGGATGGCCGAGGATGCGGTCGACGCCGCCCTGGCCACCACCGAACTGACCGCGGGTGAGTGTGTCACCACCACGACTGCGCTGGTCGGAGCTCTGCGCGACCCGCGTGAGTCGGGACTCCCACCGTCGCTGGTGGCGCGCTTCGGCGGGGAGGCGCCGACGGTCGTCGAGTCGGCCACCGTCGACCGACCGCTGGAGCCGGTCGCGCCCGGTATCGACGTCACCCGCGCCGAGATCGAGTTCGCGGTCACGCACGAGGGTGCCGTCGACGTCGACGACGTCCTGCACAGGCGGACGCGGATCGGGTTGGTCCGGCGCGACGCGGACCTGGCCCGGCCCGAGATCGAGACGATCGTGGGCGTCACACTCGCCTGACATCGCCGGCCGGCGTCGCTCCGACCGGCGAGGTCGCCTGTCGGCGGTGTGGCGCGCGCTGGTGGGGTTTTCTCGGCCACCAGTTCATGGTGCCGAGCCTCGCCGCGATGAGGGGGACGACGATTGTCCGGACGACGAACGTGTCCAGCAGGAGACCCATTCCGATGATGAAGCCCGCCTGCACCAGCGTGGACACCGACCCGGCCATGAGCCCGAACATGCTGCCCGCGAAGATGATCCCGGCCGAGGTGATCACGGATCCGGTCTTGACGATGGTGCGCAGCACACTGACCCTGGTGCTCGTGGTCGACTCCTCCCGCAGTCGTGAGACCAGGAGCATGTTGTAGTCGGCGCCGACGGCGACGAGGACGATGAAGGCCAGCAGGGGAACCGTCCAGTGGATGGATTCGCCCAGGATGTACTGGAAGAACACGACTCCCACTCCGAGTGTTGCGGCGTAGTTGAGTACCACGGTCATCAACAGGTAGAGCGGTGCCACGATTGCGCGGAGCAGGGCCATCAGGATCAGTCCGACGATGAGGAGCGTCGCAAGGGCCAGAACCCAGAAGTCCCTGGTCATCAACTCCTGGAGGTCGGAGTTGATCGCCGGGAAGCCTGCCATGGAGACCTCGGCGGCGTCGAGAGTGGTGTTGGGTAGCGCACTTTCGGCGACGCCCCGGATCCCCTCGCTGAGGTGCATCGCGTCGGCCGAGTAGGGATCGCTGGATGTCTGCACGATGAACCGGACGGTCTTGCCGTCCGGAGAGACGAACTGCTGTGCAGCATAGGCGAATCGGTCGTCATCGAAGGCGTTCGACGGTAGGTAGAAACCGACGGCCGAATCGGTGCTGCCGACGTCTCGTGAGGCTGCGCGTAGCTGGGTGGCGAGCTGTGACATGCCCCCGAGCATGTCGAGATTCGAGTCGACGAGGGATCGTACCCCGTCGGCGAGGAGTCCGGCCCCCTCGGCCAGCTGATGTACTCCGCTCTGCAACTGTGTCAGCTGTCCGGACAGGTCGGCCGGGATCGAACCCACCGTCTGGTTCAATGACTTTGCCGCACTCTGCAATCGGCCGACCACCTCGGATACCGGGGTGTCTGCGGACTGAAGATCGTCGCCGAGCCGGGCCATCTCGGTGAAGAGCCCGCTGCGGTGTGTGCGCACCAGATCGCGTGCCCGGGTGCGGAGCTGGACACACGTCGGCACCGCGTCGCACCAGGGCGTGTCCAATTGGGGCACCACAGGCGCGAGTGCGGTGATCGCGTTGTCGACGCTTTCCGCTGCCGGCCGTAGCGAGTTGCTCGTACGCATCAGGTTGTCGATCGCAGGTGCGTTGTCTCCCAGCACCGACAACATCGGTTCGTACTGTGCCAGAGCCGAACCCGTGGACTGCACCTGGGTCAGTAACGGCGCGAGCGGTGCGAGGCCCTCGCTGATCTGCCGATCGAGGAGTGCCAGAGCGTCCGCAAGTTGGTCGGCCCCGCCTGCGAGGGTCTCCAACTGGCCACGTCGGGAAGTGCCGGCATCGACGGACTTCTGCACCTCGTCGCCGATTCGAGCGTTCTGCCAGGGCAACTCGGCCTGTTCGAGACGGGTGCCGGTCGGTCGGGTTATCCCGACGACTCTGGTGACCCCGGGCATCTGCGCGACTCGCGTCGCCATCTGCTCCAGGTCGGCGAGTCCGCGTGCGGTGCGCATGTCCCGAGGTGACTGGATCAGGAGGAACTCCGCGATCACGGTATCTCGCGGAAAGTGGCTGTCCAGCAACGCGTAGCCGAGGTTGCTGTCGGATCCGGTGGGCTGACCGGTGCGGTCGTCGTAGGTGACCTGCATGGTCGCGGCCACAGCGCTCAGCGCGAGGAGCGTGACCATGCTGACGGCGAAGAGCGGGCCCGGGTGACGAATCACCAAGACGCCCACCCTGTTCCAGTACTTCCTGGTGAGTTCGGTGCGGGGCAGACCGATGCCGCGGCGCGCTGCCGTGGACAGCAGAGGCGGCAACAAGGTCACCGTTGCGGCGAACCCCACGACGACCGCGACCGCGCAGGCGGGACCGACCGACGCGAACGCACTCAATTTCGCGAGAAGCATCGCGAGGAACGCCAGGGCGACAGTCGCCGCCGAGGCGAGGATGACTCGTCCGATCGAGGCGGCGGCGTCGACGATGGCATCGTCGGGATCCATGCCCTGTCGGAGTCTCTCGTGGAATCTGCTGATGAAGAAGACCGAGTAGTCCACCCCCGCGCCGAGCAGGATCGCCGTCATGAACGCAATGGTGAACTGGGACAGCGGGAAACCCGACTGGCCGAACCACGACAACAGTCCTCGGCCCACCGCGAGGCTCATGCCGACGACGATGAGCGGGAGAAGCGCGGTGAACACCGAGCGGTAGACGATCAGCAGGATCGTCACGATCAGCGCGATCGTCGCCAGGGTGATGACGGTCAGATCGGCTTCGGCGGTGGTGATCTGGTCGCTGAAGGTGGCGGGCGGTCCGGTGACGTGCACCGACGTTCCGGTGCCGTCGAACGCCTCCCGCGCGATCTCCCGAACCGCTTCGATCGCCAGGGTGGAGGTGGTGCCGCCGATTGTTCCGGCGACACCGACCGGCAGGTACCACGCCTGCCCGTCCGCGCTGGTGGCCTGACGCGCAGTCTGGGGATCACCGACGAGGTCACGGACCGACAGCACGTGCTCGGAATCGGAACGTAGCCGGTCGACCATCGTCTCGTAGCGATCCCGGACGGTTTCGGACAGTCCTGCCGGGTTCTCCATCGTGACGAAGACAGAGTTGGTCGCGCCCTTCTCGTCGAAGGCCTCCCCCATCCGGTCCAGCGATTGGAAGGACGCCACGTCGCGAGGTAGCGGATCGAGCGACTGCTCTCGGACGACTGCCTCCAGCTGCGGGAACAGGATCGCGAGCGCAGCCGCGGTCGCGATCCACGCCCCGACCACGGCGAGCTTGTGTCGCAGTGTGAACCGAGCGAGCCGTTCCAGGGTCGGGCTGTACTCGCCACGTCGCTGCGGTTTCGGCTGCCGCCCGCCGGCCGGGGGCGGCACGTGATCGGTCTTGCTGACAGCGTCCACGACGACCTCCCCGATCCGATACATACTGGATCGCAACGCTACAGGATGTATCGAAACTTGCGAAGGGGGTTGTGGCGCGGGAAATCAGGACTTTCGGTGGGCCGCGAGGAAGTCGTCGACGATCCGCTCACGATCGGCTGCGGTCAGGGTCAATATTCCGGAAAGGCGGGCGAAGACCAGAGGACCGGCGAGTTGCAGGACAGCCAGGTCGTGGTCGACGTCCCCGAGCTCGGCCTGTGCGATGTCGCTGTCGAGGAAGTGGTCGAGTGGTGCGCGATATTGGGCGATGACCCGCTCCCGCAACTCGGCCAGTCGGCGTTCGCGATCGGTGGTGTGCTCCGGCGAGTCGGTGCTGATGGCCAGCCAGGCCAGCACGGTCGTGTGCATCGGCGCGCTGTCGGCGAGCGCGGCGTTCTGATGCATCAGTTCGACGAGCTGGTCTCGTAACGAGCCGGTGAGTTCCGTGGGTTCGATCGCGTCGGGAAGCAGACGGTCGAAGGCCGCCGCGAGCAGATCGCCAGTGGTGCCGAAATGCCGGTACAGGGTGGTTCGCGCGACCTTGGACGCACGGCTGACGGCGTTCACGGTGACCGCTTCGACTCCACCGCTCTTCAGCAACGACACCGCCGCGTCGACGAGTCGTGTGCGGGAACGCACCCGACGCGGATCTTCGTCGTCACCCAGGTCGTCTCTCGGTTCGGACATGTCGTCGCTGCGGCGCGGAGCGCCGTCTTCGTCGGATTTCACGTGGCCGTCCTGGATCCCTGAGAGGCTGATCGATCTGTCAATAACCCATGGTGCGCAACGCATCTGCGAGACGGTCGAGGTCTTCTCGCTGCACGTCGAGGTGTGGGCTCAGCCGGAGGACGGGCGTCTCGGTTGCCAGCGGGGCCCGCCAGGCGTCGGCCGCGGTGACCAGGATGCCGAGGGAGAGCAACTTGTCCCGCGCGGCGGCCACGTCGTCGAACTGCCAACCGGGGGGCGGCGCCAGGGTCACGATCGCCGACGGCTCGTCGAGGGGTTCGAGGACCTCCCAGCTGGCGATGCCGTGCAGCCGCTCGCGGGTGGCCTTGCCGATCGTCGCCAGCTCACGGAAGACCCGTTGTTGTCCGATGTCCAGGAGTTCGCGGACCGCGATCCCGAGCCCGAGACGGCCGGCGATGAAGGCATCTGATCCGTCGATCTCGACCGGCCGCAACGAGTCTCGGCGTACCGCCACGAAACCGACGCCGCGCGGGCCGGTCAGCCACTTGCGGCTGGTGCCGTAGACGACATCGGCGCCGGTCACGGTGGGGACGTGACCGACCGACTGGGCCATGTCGACGACCACGGGCACGCCGGCTCGGTGGGCGAGCTCGACGATCCGCGCAACCGGCTGCACCGCGCCGGACATCGACCCGATGTGGCAGACGTGGATGAAGTCGGGCTGCTCGAATTGCAGCATGTTCTCGAGCGCATCGGTGTCGATGTGGCCGTACACGTCGCCGTCGGGCATGGTGTGCACGGCGTAACCCCGACGCTCGAACTCCTCGAGGTTGGGGCCGAACTCGTTCTTGGCCACCCAGACCGTCGAGGTGACGGGGAGACTCCAGTTGGTGAGCAGTGCGCGCAGTGCTGCACGGGCGCTCTCGCGGAAGATGATCTCGTCCGCCGTGTGCCCGAGCAGTGCGGCGAGATTGCGTGTGTCGCGGGCGATTTCCTCGGCGCGATCGTCGGCGGCGACGTAGGAACCGCGCTCGGTCTCACGCCACAGGTGCGCGGTCATCGCACCGATCACCGCGTACGACGATCGGCCGGCGGAGGCGGAGTCGAGATGCGCGAGGGCTGGTTTCAGCCGCGCTGCATGCCATTGCTCGCCGAGGTCGCTGACGTACATAGGGCCTCAACCTACCGGGTACGGACGGTCTCGGTCACACGCCGGGTGTGATGTGGCATGCGATCGATGGAACCGGGCGGGGTGGTGCTTGCGTCCAACAACGCATGGACCCGGTGATCGAGTATCTCTTCGGGCCCGGCGACGGTTCGACGACGCGCTGGTCCACTCCTGCAGACACCACTCTCGGCGATGCCGGGCCCGACGCGGTCCGACTCGATTTCGACGGTGACGGTCGGCGCGACGACGCGATGTGGGACACCGACGCCGACGGCATCGCCGACGCGGCCGCGCTCGACACCGATGACGATGACGTGCCGGACGCGTTCTACCGCGATTCCGGCGCGGGTCTGTGGGACCGGGCCGTTGCCGGTGACGCCCTGGGTGCCGGTGCTCCCCACGACCCGGCGCCCGAGGACCACACCTCGGGTGAACCCGACGGGTCACGCCTCCTGAGACTCGACCTGGACGCGGACGGAGACGCCGATGCCGAACTGGTGGGGGCGGAGAGGGGCGGTCGGCTCGTGGCCGAGCGCCTGTACGTCGACGCCGACGGCGACGGCACGACCGACTCGGTGGTGGTGGATCTGAACGGGGACGGGGTCGCCGACGCCGCCTATGACAGGCGCGATCCGCGGTTCACGCGGCGGGGTCGGTGAGGGCCTGTGGGCCGGCCGTCGGCTCACCGACCGCCGCGGCGCGGTTGTACAGGGCACGTACCGCCACCATGCCCAGGAGGTACAGCGCCACACCGAGGACGACGAGCACGGTGGCATGACCGTCGACGGGGATCGCCACGGCCGCCACGGTGACTGCGCCGACGTAGGCGATGTTGAACACCGCGTCCTGCACCGAGAACACCTGACCTCGCACCGTGTCGCCGACGTCGACCTGCATCGCGACATCGCCGCACAACTTGGCGACCTGACCGATCAACCCCAGCACGAACGCCGACCCACAGATCACCGCGAAGTGGAATCCGAGGACCGTGACCTCGGCGATCGCCCCGATGGCCAGTGCGCACATCAGCGTCGGGTACCGCCCGACGCGGGCCACCGCGATCGGGGTGACCACCGCGGCGAGGAGGGCACCGGCTCCGGTGAATCCGATGACGAGGCTGACGCGGTCGAGCCCGTCTCCGGGTCCCATCTGCCGCGTCAGCACCAGGATCATGAGCGTGTTCATGCCGAACACGAGCCGGTGGGCGCCGATGGCCGTGAGTGCGGCCGCAACGGTCTTGTGGTGCGCGACCGCCCGGGCGCCGTGCCACAGACCCACCGACACCGCGTGGAACGCCGACCTGCCCGGATCGTCGGGTACGTCGGGACCCAGCTGCAGCGGTCGGAATCGGTGGGCCAGACCGCCGGACACGACGGCGAGTGCGATGCCTGCCAGCATGGTGAGCGCACTGCCCGAATTGTCGTCGCCGAAGATCGCGCGCAGACCCAGCGTGATCCCGAGCCCGACGCTCAGCATCGCGCCACCGAGGGTGGTGAACAGCGCATTGGTCGCCACGATCACCTCGCGCCGGGCGACGTGCGGGAGTCCGGCGGACAGGCCGGCGGCCACGAACCGGCTCGCGCCGGTGGCGGCGAGCGCCGAGATCAGCACCACGACATCGGGGGCCCCGGAGGCGACCGCGATCGCGACGAGTCCGATGATCGCGCCGCGCAACAGGTTCGCGTACAGCAGCACATTGCGTCGATCCCAGTGGTCGAGCAGTGCTCCCGCGAACGGTCCGATGAGCGAATACGGCAACAACAGCACCGCGAGACCCCCGGCGACGGCGAGCGGATCCGCGTGGCGTTCGGGGTTGAAGAGGATGCTTCCGACGAGTGCGGCCTGGAAGATCCCGTCGGTGACTTGGCTGGAGAGACGGACGAACAGCAACCGTCCCAGGCCTGGTGAATGACGGAGCGAATCGATGAACACCGACCAGCCTCGGCGGCGGCTCACCTCGGTGCTGTTCACTTGTTCAAGCGTACTCACCGACGGGTTGCGGGTCCGTCGACTGTGGCGTGTTCGGGACTCGACGGACGTGCGATGATGGCTGAGTGGCGGGCGGTGACGACGCAGAGGATCCCACACCGGAATTCCGCTCCGGGGATCCTTCGGCGGGCAGCGGTGGCGGTGGCCGCATGCCGGGGGTCCCGTGGGATGCAGATCCCACCAATCGCGTCCGGCCCGGAACCGCACTCATCGCGTCGACCGATCTCATCGAGCCGACCTTCGCGCGCACGGTCATCTATGTCATCGAGCACAACGAGGCCGGCAGTCTCGGCGTGATCCTCAACCGCATGAGCCAGACCGCGGTGCACAATCTGCTGCCCCAGTGGACGGACATCGCGGCGTCCCCGCGCGCGCTCTACGTCGGCGGTCCGGTCAACCAGGACGCGGCACTGTGCCTGGGCGTCATGAAGCACGGTCACGCTGTCGAGGACCATCCCGCTCTGCGCCCGGTCGACGGCCGCGTCGTGCTCGTCGATCTCGACGCCGACCCGGAACCGCTCGCCGAGGTGCTCGAAGGCGTGCGCATCTTCGCCGGCTACAGCGGATGGGGTATCGGTCAGCTCGACGACGAACTCGACCAGTTCAGCTGGATGCTCGCCTCGGCACTCCCCCGCGACCTGCTGGCCCCGCCCGCAACCGACGTCTGGTTCGACATCCTCCGCCGGCAGCCCTGGCCGCTGCCGCTCCTCGCGACTCACCCCATCGACCTCAGCCTCAACTGACCCCCGTTCCTCGCGACGCATCCCATCGACCTCAACTGACCCCCGCTCCTCGCGACGCATCCCATCGACCTCAACTGACCCCCGCTCCT